>NZ_JBHZOP010000011.1:0-28692 GCF_042787595.1 Stenotrophomonas sp. YIM B13575
GCCGAGCCATGCTCGGCTGCATCTACCAGGGAAAATCAGCCGAGCATGGCTCGGCTCTACAGGAAGGCGTGCCGACCAACGGTCGGCACCCACCGTCCTCACACCAGCAGGCGTTCAACCAGTCGCTGGTACAGCCCCGGCAGCGCTTCCAGCTCGTCCACGCGCACGTTCTCATCCACCTGGTGGATGCTGGCGTTGACCGGGCCGACTTCGATGCACTGCGCACCCAGTGGCGCGATGAAGCGCGCATCGGAGGTGCCACCCCCGGTGCTCTCTTCCGGCGCGCGTCCGGTGTGCTCGGCAAGGACCGCGCGCGCCGCTGCACGCAACGTACCTTCGGGCGTGTAGAACGGCTCGCCGCTGCGGTGCCACTTCAGCGTGTACTGCAGGCCATGACGGTCCAGCAACGCAGTGATCTCCGCCTCCAGCTTCGGTGCATCCCAATGCGGGTTGTAGCGGATGTTGAAATCCACCTCCAGCTCACCGGGAATCACGTTGTTGGCGCCGGTACCGGCATGGATGTTGGAGATCTGCAGGCTGGTCGACGGGAAGCTCTCGTAGCCCTCGTCCCAGCGCCGTGCGCTCAGTTCGGCCAGCATCGGCGCGGCAAGATGGATCGGATTGCGCGCCTTGTCCGGATAGGCCACATGCCCCTGCACACCCTGCACGCGCAGCTTGGCCGACAGGCTGCCACGCCGTCCCACGCGCAGCAGGTCGCCCAGCGTGGAGGTGGACGACGGCTCGCCGGTGATGCACCAGTCGATGCGCTGGCCGCGCTCGGCGAACAGCCGCGCGACATGGCGCACTCCATCGATGGCATCGCCCTCTTCATCACTGGTCAGCAGCACCGCCAGCGTGCCCGTGTGCTGCGGATGGGCGGCAACGAACTGTTCGGCAGCGACCACGAACGCAGCCACGCTGCCCTTCATGTCGGCGGTGCCACGACCGTACAGCACGCCATCGCGGATCTGCGGCGCGAACGGATCGCTCTGCCATGCCTCGCGCGGGCCCGGCGGCACCACGTCGGTGTGGCCCAGCAGGACCAGCACTGGTGCGCCGCTGCCGTGGGTGGCCCACAGGTTGTCGACCTCGCCCAGCCGCAGGTGCTCGCAGGTGAAACCGGCTGCCTGCAGACGTTGACCGATCAGCGCCTGGCAACCGGCATCGTCCGGGGTCACCGACGGCCGTGCAATCAGATCGCAGGCCAGGTCGAGGACGGCGCTCACGCGCCGCCCACGCCGAAGCGCGCCTTGAAGCCGTTGTCACTGAAACCCTGGCTGACCTTGCCGTCGGCGGTCACCACCAGCGGGCGCTTGATCAGCTGCGGGTACTCGCGCAGCAGCAGTTTCAACTCCGCCTCCGAATCGGCGGCCTTGCGGTTGTCCGGCAACTGCCGCCAGGTGGTGGAGGACCGGTTGACCATCGCCGCCAGGCCACCCAGCTGGGCGGCCCATTCCAGCAGCGTTTCCGGGCTGGGCTTGTTGTCGCGGTAGTCGACGAAGGTGTACGGCACGCCGAAGCGGTCCAGCCACTTGCTCGCCTTCTTGCAGGTATCGCAGTTCTTCAGACCGTAGACGGTGGTGCTCATGCGTGCGGCTCCGTCAGTCGGCCAGGCCGCGCAGCAGGTCGTTGACGCTGGTCTTGCTGCGGGTACGGGCATCGACCTGCTTGACGATCACCGCGCAGTACAGCGAGTGGGTACCGTCCTTGCTCGGCAGCGAGCCGGACACCACCACGCTGTACGGCGGGATGTAGCCGTAGCTGATTTCGCCGGTGGCGCGGTTGTAGATGCGGGTGCTCTGGCTGAGGAACACGCCCATGCCGATCACGCTGTGATGGCCGACGACCACGCCTTCCACCACTTCCGAACGCGCACCGATGAAGCAATGGTCTTCGATGATGGTCGGGCTGGCCTGCAGCGGCTCGAGCACGCCGCCGATGCCGGCACCACCGGACAGGTGGCAATGCTGGCCGATCTGCGCGCAGGAACCGACGGTGGCCCAGGTGTCGACCATGGTGCCTTCGCCGACGTACGCACCGATGTTGGTGAAGCTCGGCATCAGCACCACGTCCTTGCCGAAATAGGTGCCGCGACGGGCGATCGCGCCCGGCACCACGCGCACGCCACCACGGCGGAACTTGGCCTCGTCATAGCCGGCAAAGCGCGATTCGACCTTGTCCCAGAACGGTGCCGGGCGTGCATCGACCACGGCCATGTCGTTGACGCGGAAATACAGCAGCACCGCCTTCTTCAGCCATTCGTTGACCTTCCAGCCACCATGGCCGTCCGGCTCGGCGACGCGGAATTCGCCGCTTTCCAGGCCATCGATCACACGGTTGACCAGCGGACGGGTCGAGCCTTCCAGTTCGTGCAGGGTCAGCGTGGCGCGGCGCTCGAAGGCGCTTTCGATGCCGAACTTCAGTTCTTCCACGCCCGGGCCGGCCGGCTTGCGCAGCGACTTGCGTGCGATGTTCTCGGCGCGTGCGGCTTCGGCGGTCTTGGCCGGGGCCTTCTTCGCCGGCGCCTTCTTCACCGCAGCCTTCTTCGGCGCGGCAATCTTCTTCGCAACCGGCTCAGCGGCAGTGGTCTTTTTGGCTGCTGCGCTCTTGGCGGTCGCGGCAGTCTTCTTTACAGGCTTGGTGGCCATCAGGCGGGGTCTCCGGCGTTTCGATCAGGGTCCAGGCAGGCCAGCATTGCGTCATGCAGCTGTTGCCGGGCGGATTCAGTCAGGGGGAGGTCGTGTTCGTCACTGATCACGAAGGTGTCTTCGGCGCGTTCGCCGAATGTGGCAATGCGCGCGTCCTGCACGCGCAGTCCCTGGTTGCGCAGCACGAACGCCACGTCGGCCAGCAGGCCGGGACGGTCGGGTGCGACCAGGGCAAAACGGGTTGCGCCGGGTTCCTCGCGGAACTCGATGCGCGGGGCGAAACGGAAATGGCGCAGCTGGCGTGGCACCACCCGGCGCGAGGGACGCAGCCGCGTCAGATCGCCACTGAGCGCCTCACGCAAGGCTGCTTCCAGGTTGGCGCTGCTGCCATCGGCAAACGTATCGGCCGGGCTGACTTCAAAATTATCGAAAATCGTGTCGGCCGGTCCATCCAGAACGCGCGCGCGGTGGATGCCGTAGCCCTTGCGGTCCAACGTCATCACGATCGCGGCGAACAGGCCATCACGGTCCGGCGAGTGCACGAACACTTCCAGTGCCGGGTCATCGACGCTGATCCGGCGCACCTTCACCAGCGTCTGGCCCTGCTTGATCGGTACCAGCGCGGCGGCCTGCCAGGCCAGCTGTTCCGGGCGCAGGCGGATGAAGCCTTCGTCGGGCATCACCGCGAACTGGCGGTCGATGGTGGCATCGTCGTAGCCCTGCTCGCGCACCAGCGCACGCACGCTGTCGCGCGCTTCGGCCACGCGCTCGGCGGCCGGCACCGGGTGCTCCAGGCCCTCGCGCAGCGCGCGCCGGGTCGCGAAGTACAGATCGGCCAGCAGCCGGTCCTTCCACGCATTCCACAGCTTCGGGCTGGTGCCGGCGATGTCGGCGCAGGTCAGCAGATAGAGGTAATCCAGACGGTCGCGGCTGCCGACCAGGGTCGCGAAACGATGGATCACGTCCGCATCGGCGATGTCCTGCTTCTGCGCGGTCACCGACATCCGCAGGTGCTGTTCGACCAGCCAGGCCACCAGTTCGGTATCCGAACCACTCAGCCCCTGCGCGTGGCAGAACGCCCGTGCATCGACCGCGCCCAGTTCGGAATGATCGCCGCCACGGCCCTTGGCGATGTCGTGGAACAGGCCGGCCAGCAGCAGCAGTTCGGGCTTGCGCAGGCGCGGCCAGACTTCGTGGGCGATCGAGAAACGTTCATCGGCGCGACTGCTGGCGAACAGCCCCATGTTGCGCAGGACCATCAGCGTGTGCTGGTCGACGGTGTAGACATGGAACAGGTCGAACTGCATGCGCCCGCTGACCTGGGCGAACGCCGGAATCCACTGCCCCAGCACGCCCAGCCGCGCCATGCGCGAAAGCGTGTCGACCGGCCGCTGGCCGCGCAGCAGGGCCATGAACTGTTCGCGCGCGTCGGTATCTGCCTGGTCATAGGCAGGCAGCAGCGGCAGCGACTCGGCCAGCGCGCGCGCGGTCAACGAATGCAGGCCACGGATCTGCGGATTGTTGGCCCAGCTGGCGAACAGCGCGAAGACCTGGCCGATGTCCGCGTTCGGCCAGTCGGCATCGTTGGCCGCCAGATAGCCACGGCGCAGAGCGAACCCCACGGTCAGCGGTTCGGGCTGTGCCTCGCCATCGAACTGTTCCTCGAAACGCTGCAGCAGACGATCGCTGATCCGCCGCACCACCGAAGCGGCGCGGTAGAAGCCCTGCATCATCTTCTCGACGCCCAGGCTTTCGGCGTCGTCTTCAAAGCCCAGGCGCGCGGCCAGGGTCTTCTGGTAATCGAAGCGCAGGCGCTCTTCCGGGCGTCGCGCCACCAGGTGCAGGCCGAAGCGCAGTCGTGCCAGCACCGCGCGTTCGCGCTTCAGCGCAGCGGCCTCGTCAGCGCCCAGGTGGCCCAGGCCGACCAGTGCTTCCAGATCGCGCACACCAAACGCACGCAGCGCCATCCAGCCCAGCGTGTTGAGATCGCGCAGGCCGCCGGGACCATCCTTCAGGTCCGGCTCGAGGTTGTCGGCGGTATCACCGAAGCGCTGGTGACGGTTGCGTAGTTCCTCGAGCTTGGCCAGGAAAAACGCACGCGGTGGCCACAGTTCGCGGTCATCCACCGCCGCACGCAGCGCGCGCCGTGCTGCCTCATCGGCCATCAGCGGGCGCGCTTCGATCAACGCCGTCAGCACGGTCTGGTCGGCTGCAGCCTCGCTGCACTGCTCGCCCGAACGCACCGCGTGGCTGACCGCCAGGCCGCAATCCCACAGCAGCGCGAACAGCCGCGCGAGCGACTCCTCGTGGGCCAGCTGCGCCTGCGGATCGCCGAACACCAGCAGGTCGATGTCCGAGCGCGGAAACAGTTCACCGCGCCCATAGCCGCCCACTGCGAACAGCGACAGGCCACTGTCGGCGGGCAAACAGCGCTGCCAGGCATGGCGGATGAGGTGATCGGCCGCGCGCGCGCGCAGCGCCAGCAGGCGCTCGATGTTGTCGCCCTGGTCGAAGCGGCGGTACAGGCGCGTATCGGCCTGCTGCAGCGCATCGCGCGCGGCAGCAGCCCAGTCCGGGTCGTTGAGCGACGCGGCCGGCGTGTCCAGCAGCGAACTCGCCGGCAGCATCCTCAGGAGACCTGCGACTCGCCCGGCGACAGGGTCAGCACGTCCACCCCGGTCTCGGTGACCGCGATCATGTGCTCCCACTGCGCCGACAGCTTGCGGTCCTTGGTCACCACGGTCCAGCCATCGGGCAGCACCTTGTTGTAGCGGGTGCCCTCGTTGATCATCGGCTCGATGGTGAAGGTCATGCCCGGCTGCAGCACCAGGCCCTGGCCCGGACGGCCGTAATGCACCACCTGCGGTTCATCGTGGTAGACCTTGCCGATGCCGTGGCCGCAGTACTCGCGCACCACGCTGAAACGCTCGCCTTCGGCATAGCTCTGGATCGCATGGCCGACGTCGCCCAGGGTTGCGCCCGGACGCACCGCGCGGATGCCGCGCCACATGGCCTCATAGGTGGCGTCGACCAGCCGCTTGGCCATCACCGACGGGGTGCCGACGAAATACATGCGGCTGGTGTCGCCATGCCAGCCGTCCTTGATGACGGTGACGTCGATATTGATGATGTCGCCATCCTTGAGGACCTTCCCTTCGCTGGGAATGCCGTGGCAGATGACATTGTTGACCGACGTGCACACGGTCTTGGGGAAGCCGCGGTAGCCGACGTTGGCCGGAATGGCGCCCTGCACGTTCACGATGTGGTCGTGGCAGATGCGGTCCAGTTCCTCGGTCGTGACACCGGGCTTGACGTGGGGGGTGACGATGTCGAGCACTTCGCTGGCCAGGCGGCCGGCGATGCGCATCATCTCGATTTCCTGCGGGGTTTTGATATTCACGCTCATGGCACCCATTATCGCCGATCCGGCCGCAATCTGAACGAACGCCACCCAACTGGCGATCCGGGCCATGCACGGATCCGGCAAGGAATGTGAAAGCGTGATGACCCACACCCTTTCGAATCCCTGATTCTCACGCAATACAGACACTTGCGGTGCCTACGCTGGCCCCACTGTCGTCAAAACGGCGCCGAACGTGCCGTTTTCGCCCTGTTCAACGGACCTTCGGGTCAGGGAGGTTGTCCATGCGATCCGCAGCTCGTTCCCCTTTGACCTGGGCCCTGGCCCTGCTGCTGGCCGGCCCGGCGGCCGCCGCCGACACCACCACGTTCAACGTCACCCTGGTGGTCACCAAGGCCTGCACCATCACTGCCGCTGCGGCCACCAACGTCGACTTCGGTACCGCCGCCTCCACCACCGCCACCCCCACCCTGGGCCAGGGCACCGTGACCGCGCAGTGTTCGGCGCTGACCCCGTACACCATCGCGCTGAATGCTGGTGCCAATGCCGGCACGGCCAATGACGTCACCACGCGGCGGATGAAGAACACCAACGCCGCAGTGACCGCGAACAACTACGTGGGCTACCAGCTCTACCAGGATGCCGCACACACCCTGGTCTGGGGCGCCACCACCGGCACCAACACCCAGGCCGGCATCGGCACCGGGCTGGCGGTGCCCTACATCGTCTACGGCCAGATCCTCAACCTGAGCACGGCCAACGCTGCTACCGGCAACTACCTGGATACCGTTACCGCCACGATCACCTATTGATGGAGCACGCCCGCATGGCCGGATCCCGCCCGTGGCGCGCCACCGGCGTGGCGCTGCTCGTCTTCAGCCTGCTTGGGGTCAACGAGGCCTCGGCGACCAGCCTGCAGGTCGCTCCCACCAGCCTGCAGCTGGAAGCACGCCAGCGCGCTGGCGAACTGTGGTTGACCAACAGCGGCACCTCGCCGGTGAAGCTGCAGGTAAGGGTGTTCCGTTGGGTACAGCAGGACGGGAAGGAACAGCTGCTGCCCACCGAGGATCTGCTGGCTACGCCACCAATGCAGGAACTGGCAGCGGGCCAGCAGCAGCTGGTGCGGGTCATGCGCGCCGTTGCCGACGCACCGGCTGCGCAGCAGTACTACCGGTTGATCGTCGATGAGGTGCCCGATCTGGCCACGCGCAGCGAAGGCATGCAGTTCGTACTGCGCTATTCCATCCCGGTGTTCGTGCAACCCGGCGCCGGCGGCCGGCTGGCACCGCAGCTGCACGCCCGCCTGGTCCGGCTGGACGACGGTCGCAACGGCGTGGAAGTAGGCAATACCGGCAACAGCTACGCGCAGATCGCCGACCTCGCCCTGGGCAGCCCGGAGCGGCCGCGCATCGTCCATCCCGGCCTGCTGGGCTACGTGCTGCCCGGCCAGGTCATGCGCTGGCCGCTGGAGCGCACGTCGATCGACCGCGACAACGACCAGATCACGGCCAAGCTCAATGGCGAGTCGGAACAGACGTCGCTGCCGCCACCACCGGCTCGCTGAGGCGCTGATGAGCGCAGCGCTCGGTGCGGCCCTGTCCCCGGCGGCCCATGCAGCCGATGTCTCCGGGGTCTCCGCCGATGCCCTGCTGCCACCACCGACCCCACTCACGGCCAACCAGACGCTGTACCTGGACGTGACCCTCAACAGCACGCCACGCGGCCTGCTACCCTTCACCGACAATCGCGGCCGCCTGCAGGCCAGCCCCGAGATCCTGCGCCAGCTCGGTTTCAATGCCAGTGGCGATGCTCCCGTGTATCTGGACCAGATCAGCGGCGCGGTGGTGCGTTATGACGCGCACCTGCAGACCCTCGCGCTGGACGTGCCCCTGGACCAGTTGACCCTGCCCACGACCGTGCTCAGCCGCCCGCAGCCGCGCGCGCCGCGCGGCAGCGCCTCGCCCGGCGTCCTGCTCAATTACGACCTGTATGGCAGCCGCGTCGACCGCCTCGGCAATCTGACCTTGAGCTCTGAACTGCGGGTGTTCGGCGTGGGTGCCGGCACCTTCGAGAACACCGCGGTCAGCCGTCGCTACCAGACCGGAGACCGCCACTGGCGCAGCGACAGCGTACGCCTGGACACGCGCTGGACCCTGGATTTCCCGGACAGGGCGCTGACCCTGGAGGTGGGCGACTTCTACAGCGGCTTCGTCGACTGGAGCCGGCCGGTACGCCTGGGCGGCCTGCAGATCGGCCGCAATTACGGATTGCAGCCGTACCGTGTGCTTACCCCGACGCCGGCCTTCCTCGGCCAGGCGGTGGTGCCATCCACGGTCGAGCTGTATGTCGATGGCCTGCGCCAGTACAGCGGCCAGGTGCCGGTCGGACCATTCCAGCTGGCGGCGCAACCGGGCATCAGCGGCAACGGCAGCGCCCAGGTCGTGGTCACCGATGCGTTCGGCCGCATGCAGACCCTGGATTTCAGCTTCTACGGCACCCAGCAGCTGCTGGCCAAGGGCCTGTCGGACTGGTCGCTCGGCGTCGGCCAGCTGCGCGAGCAGTTCGGCGAGCGCTCCTTCGCCTACGACGACCGTACCGTGGCAAGCGCCAGCTGGCGTGGCGGCGTCAGCGACACGTTCACCGGCGAAGCACACGCCGAAGGTGGCGGCGGCCTGGCACAGGCCGGCGTGGGCGGCTGGTGGCTGCTGGGCGGTGCGGGCGTGTTCAATGCCGCCTATGCCCACAGCCGCTACCAGGGCCTGCAGGGCGGCCAGTGGGCGCTGGGGTACAGCTGGAACAACCGTCGTTTCAACGTCAATCTGCGCAGCGTGCGCAGCCACGGCGACTACCGCGACCTGGGCGCGCTGCAGGCCAACCTGCCGCCGAGCATCAGCGAGCAGGCCACGGTCGGCCTGGACCTGCTGCGGCTGGGCACCCTGAGCGCCAGCTACCTGCGCCTGCGCTATCCCGATGGCGAGGACAACCGCTATGCCAGCCTGTTCTGGTCACGCAGCTGGAGCCAGCGCTGGTCGGCCTACCTGTCGGTCAACCAGAACCTGGACAACAGCGATGACCGCAGTGTCTACCTGTCGCTGACCGCAAGCCTGGGCAACAACCGCCAGGCCAGCCTGTCCAGCCAGCGCAACGGCGACAGCCAGAGCTGGGTCGCCGATGTCACCCAGCCGGTACCAGGCGACGGCAGCGCCGGCGGTATCGGTTGGCGCGCACAGGTGCGCCACGGCGACGACGGCAGCGGCGGCCTGGCCGAAGTCGGCATCCTCAACGATGTCGGCCGCTATGCCTTGGGTGCCTCGCGCCAGTCCGGCCTCAACTACGCCTATGGCAGCGCCAGCGGCAGCCTGGTGTGGATGGCCGGGCACGCCTTCGCCGCGCGCGAAGTCGCCGATGCCTTCGCCGTGGTCAGCACCAATGGCGTGGGCGGTGTACCGGTGCGGCTTGAGAACCGCCTGATCGGTGTCACCGACGATCGTGGCCTGCTGTTGATCAGCCCGCTGCTGTCCTGGCAGCGCAACCGCGTCTCCATCGATACCCTGGACCTGCCGGCGGACATGCGCGCTGATCGCATCGAGGACTGGGTAACACCGCGCCAGCGTGCCGGCACCGGGCTGACCTTCAACCTGCGCTCGCGGCCGTCGTTGACCCTCACCGTGCAGGACATGGCGGGGCAGCCGCTGGAAGCGGGCAGCGAGGTGCAGCTGGCGGATGGCCGCCAGGCCTCGGTCGGTTACGACGGACTGCTGTATCTGGAAGACGTGGCCGCTGGCACCGTGCTGTACATCACCACCAGCCGAGGACAGTGCCGTACACGGGTGCCAGCATCGCCGCAGGTGGTCGCCGCGGGTGCACGGCCGCGCCCGGCGACGCTGCAATGCGTGCCGGAGGTGGCGCCATGAGCCTGCGCCTGCTGCTGGCGGGCGTGCTGCTGCTTGCAGGCTTGGTCGCCAGTGCACCGACGCGCGCGGCCGCGACCTGCACCGCAACCGCAGACGCCCTGCTGCCGTTCGGCAACGTCAACAGCGGCGCCGCCGGCCCGACCTCGGGCACGCTGAACATCACCGTGACCTGCACCACCGCCGCGCTGAGCCTGCTCGCCACCACCGGCGTGCGCGTCTGCGTGGGCATCGGCAACGGCACGGGCGGCAGCACCACCACGCCGTGGCGAACGATGGTCAACGGCAGCGGCGATACACTCAATTTCCAGCTCTACAACACCTCCAACTACAGCCAGGTGACCGGCCTCACCCCGCGCGGCGTACCGCCGGCGCAGGAGCTGACCATGACCTACAACGTGCCCCTGCTGACCGGCGGCAGCGGCGCGCAGAGCGTGCAGTTGTTCGCGCAGATCCCGGCCAACCAGGTGTTGGCATCGGGTAGTTACAGCAGCACCTTCAGCGGCGCCAGCGTGGTGCTCACCTGGGCCTGGAACGAGGTGCTGCTGGGCAACGCCACCGTGCCGGCCACCTGCAATGGCGGCGCTACCGGCACCAACACCGCCAGCAATGCCTTCACCTTCAATGCCACTGCCAACGTGCTGCCACAATGTGGCAGCTACCTCACCACCACCATGAATTTCGGCAACGTCACCGGCGGCATTCCCGCCAACATCGACCAGACCGCCACCCTCACCCTGACCTGCCTCAAGCGCACCGCGTTCCAGGTCAGCCTCGACAACGGCCAGAACAACCCTGCACTGAGCAGTACCCGGCGCATGCGCACCACCATCGGCAGCAACAACTATTACCTGACCTATGAGCTGTATCGGGATGCTGCACGCAGCCAGCGCTGGGGCAATACGCTCAACGTGGACACCTTCAGCGGCGTCGGCACTGGCAGCGCTCAACCGTTGACGATCTACGGCCGGGTACCGCCGGTGAGCGGCCAACCGCCGGCCGGCACCTACAACGACCTGGTACAGGTGACGATCACCTACTGAGGGGCGCCCCGCACTACAGAATCGCCCATGTCGGCCGATACCGCGCATCAGATCGACAACAGGGTGGATGGCAGGTGGTTCGGGCAGTACTGATCGCAGCGATGTCCATCGCCAGCACGACAGCCTGGGCCGAGCCGGCGCCCGCCCCGTTGCAGATCCGCCTGACCGTGGTTGAAGGCTGCACCGGCACGGAGGGCGGCCCGCGTTGCCCGGTACCGCAGCAGCACAGCGACACCCTGCACCTGCCGCCACAGGTCCGTGAACTGGCCCCGCCAGCACAGGACGAGCAAGGGCGTGCGACCTCCGAACCGCCCACCACCTACTATTGATGCACCGGCTGCTGCCCCTGTTGCTGGCCCTGCTGCCCATGCCCGTGCAGGCGCTGGATCTGATGCCGACCACCCTGCGCCTGGCGGCCGCACAGGGGCGGTCCGAGCTGTGGCTGCACAACCCCGGCCCTGCGCATTGGCGCGGCCAGGTGCAGGTCTGGGCGTGGGACCAGCAACCGGGGGCCGAACAGCTGCAACGCAGCGCGCAGGTGCTGGCCAGTCCGACCCTGCTGGATCTTCCTGCCGGTGCGCGCCAGCGCGTCTGGCTGCTGCCGGCGTCGTCGGCGCCGGTGGCCGTCGAACAGGCATTCCGTATCATCCTGGCACCGGCAGAACCGGCCATGCCACGCTATTCACTGCCCCTGTTCCGCGGCGAACCGGTCCCCACGGCGGCCCCGGCCCTGCAGGCAGAGGTGGTGGTCAACGGGTCGCAGTTCATGCTGCGACTGCTGAACAGTGGCAACGGGCACGCGCGCCTGAGCGACCTTGCCTACGAGGGCGCCGACGGCCACCGCAGCCTGCTGCTGCCCGGTCTTGCCGGCTACGTACTGGCCGCGCGCCAGCGCCAGTGGCAGCTGCCACCGCGCGCCGATGGCTATGCTGGCGGCCGGTTCCACGCCCGCCTGCAGGACGGCACAGCGGTGATCCTGGCCGCGCCGGCACCTGCAATTGCAGCGCACCAGCCAAGCGGGCTATAATTCCCGGGATGTCCTGCCGCCCTGTGCGCGGGACGCCGTCCACGCCGGACGTCACCGGTGAATCCACACCTGCTGCCCCCATCCGTGCCGGGGTGCTCCGCAAGGAGTTCGGCCACGGAGGCAACAGGGAAGCCCAACCCCGGAACCATCAGCGTTTCCACGCGTCCCGCATACCTATCCCGCGGGCGGATTCGCCGGTTCCCCATCAGGAGTATTGCAATGCCCCAGGTCACCATGCGTCAGATGCTGGAAGCCGGCGTCCACTTCGGCCACCAGACCCGCTACTGGAACCCGAAAATGGCTCCGTACATCTTCGGCGCCCGCGGCAAGATCCACATCATCAACCTGGAAAAGACCGTCCCGCTGTTCAACGATGCGATGAACTTCATCTCGTCGGTTGCCCAGAAGCGCGGCACCATCCTGTTCCTGGGCACCAAGCGCAGCGCCCGTGAGTCGATCCGCGAAGAAGCCGAGCGTTGCGGCATGCCGTTCATGAACCAGCGTTGGCTGGGCGGCACCCTGACCAACTTCCGTACCGTCAAGCAGTCGGTTGCCCGCCTGAAGGAACTGGAAGCCGGTGAGTCCGACGGCACCTTCGAGAAGCTGGTCAAGCACGAAGTGCTGGGCCTGCGTCGCGAGCGCGACAAGCTGGAAGCCTCGCTGGGCGGCATCAAGGACATGAACCGTCTGCCGGACGCGATCTTCGTCATCGATATCGGCCACGAAGACATCGCCATCAAGGAAGCCAAGAAGCTCGGCATCCCGGTGATCGCCGTCGTCGATACCAACTACAACCCGGAGCTGGTGGATTACGCGATCCCGGGCAACGACGACGCCATCCGTGCCGTGCAGCTGTACGCACGCGCTGCTGCTGACGCCGTGCTGGAAGGCAAGGCTGCTGCACCGCACGCTGCCACCGTCCGTGAAGAAGAGTTCGCCGACGCTGCTGCCGAAGAAGGCAAGCCGGCTCGCCGCGCTCCGGCCAAGAAGGCTGCTGCCGACAAGGGCGAAGCCCAGGCCTGATCCAGGCCCCGGTGGGCGCATTGCGCCCACCTTTCCTGTCCGCAGCCGATGGCGCGACGACAGGAAACTGTCACACGGGCCGGCCACCATGCCGGCCCAACCCCTTTCTTTCGTGAGGTAATCCCGTGGAAATCACTGCTTCCCTGGTCAAGGAACTGCGCGAGCGCACCGGCGCCGGCATGATGGAATGCAAGAAGGCGCTCACCGAGGCCGGCGGCAACATCGACGCCGCTGCTGAAGCGCTGCGCAAGTCCGGCGCTGCCAAGGCCGACAAGAAGGCTGACCGCGTGGCCGCCGAAGGTCGTCTGGGCCTGGCCCAGGACGGCGGCAAGGCCGTGCTGGTCGAGATCAACTCGGAAACCGACTTCGTCGCCAACGACATCAACTTCAAGAACTTCGTTGATTCCGTCGCTGCCGCTGCCCTGGCATCGGGCGCCACCGACGTGGAAGTGCTGAAGAGCGCCAAGCTGGCCACCGGCGAAACCGTCGAAGAAGCCCGCGCCACCGCCATCCAGAAGCTGGGCGAGAACATCCTCATCCGTCGCCTGGTCAAGCTGGACACCGCCGGCAACGTGGGTTCCTACGTCCACACCAACGGCAAGGTCGGCGTGCTGGTCGACCTGATCGGTGGCGACGCCGAACTGGCTCGCGGCCTGGCCATGCACGTGGCTGCGCTGAAGCCGCCGCACAACAAGGCTGCCGATGTGCCGGCCGAGTTCGTGGAAAAGGAAAAGGAAATCGAACTGGCCAAGATGTCCGAGAAGGACAAGTCCAAGCCGGCCGACATCCTGGAAAAGATCATCAGCGGCAAGATCAACAAGATCGTCAGCGAAGTGACCCTGTACGGCCAGAGCTACGTGCTGGACGGCGACAAGACCGTCGAGCAGGTGGTCAAGGCTGCCGGCGCCGACGTGGCTGGCTTCCAGCTGCTGGTCGTTGGCGAAGGCATCGAGAAGGTGGTGGAAGACTACGCCGCCGAAGTTGCCAAGGCGATGCAGGTCTGATTCCAGCCTCACGGCTGTGATGAAACCAGAAGGAGCCGCGGGAAACCGCGGCTCTTTTTTTGTGCCTGCCCACCTGTGGGCGCCCTTTCTGCGGATGCGCACCGTTGGTGCGCTGCATGTGGGTGCCCATTCCGTGGGTGCGCACACCGGAACCAAGGGTCTTTGCGTTGCGTGCGAATCAAGCCGATACTCGGCATAGGGAACCTGCAGTCACATAACAGGAACGAAAGTCGCGGACTGTGATGCATTCCTAGGTATTCTTGTCCTAATGGAATTGAACGACCCGACATGCCTCCCGAGCTGACAGCTGCACTGGCGCTTTGCCGCAACCTCCCCTCGCCGCCCGGTATTGCCCTGCGCATCATCGAACTGGCCCAGGACCCGGAAGCGGACATCGCAACCGCTGCGGACATCATCGCCATCGACATGGCGTTGAGTGCCCGCATGCTGCGTATCGCCAATTCGCCGCTGTACGCCAGCCGGCGCCGGATCGAGAACCTCGGCCAGGCGCTGACCATGCTCGGGCTGAACGCTACGATCAGCCTCGCCCTGGGCTTCACTGTCACCCAGGGCCTGACCGGCAAAGGCGGCGCCGACCACGACCTGCGCCAACGCGCCTGGAAGCGCAGCATCCTCAGCGCGCTGGCGGCCAGCCAGCTCGGCCAGGCCCGCGGCCTGCGCCGGCTGGAGGAGCTGATGCTGGCCGGACTACTGCAGGACATGGGCGTGCTGTGCCTGGCCCAGGCCGAATCCGAACGCTACCTGCCGCTGCTGCGCGAAGCGCGCGACAACCCCGACCTGATCGCGCGCGAGCGCCAGGAACTCGGCTGCAGCCACGCCGACGTCGGCGCCTGGGTAGCCGAGGAGTGGGGCCTGCCGCGCTACCTGGTCGACAGCATCCGCCACAGCGAAGACGAAGCTACCGCCGAGAATCCGTTCCAGGCCTGCGTACAGCTGTCTGGCGCCGTTGCCGACATCTGGCTGGATGAAGACGCCGATGCCGCCCGCGAGCGCGCCCTGCAGCAGGTCCACGACCGCCTGGAGCTGGACAGCGCCCGCTTTGACCAGGTCCTGACCCGGATCAGCGAAGCGCTGCCGGACATCGCCAGCCTGTTCGAGAACGGCCTGAATTCGCCGGCCCGCGTGCGCGAGCTGATCGACCACGCGCAGGAGCTGGCCACCCTGCGCAACCTGCGCGAACTACAGGATGCCGACCAGGCCCGACGCCGCGCCGATGAATTCGAGGCCAGGGCCAAGCGCCTGGCCGACCAGGCCCATCGCGACGCCCTGACCGGCGTCCTCAACCGCCGCCAGCTCGAAGCCGTGCTTGAGCAGGAGTTCCTGCGCGCCGGCCGCCATGGCTGGCCGTTGTCGGTCGCCTTCATCGACCTGGACGATTTCAAGAAGATCAACGACGCCCACGGCCACCTGACCGGTGACGAGGTGCTGCGCGCCTTTGCCGGCAAGCTGCAGGGGCAGCTGCGCAACAGCGACACCGTGGCCCGCTTCGGCGGTGAGGAGTTCGTCGCGCTGCTGCCCAATACCAGTGAATCGGTGGCCCTTGACGTGATCCGCCGGGTGCTGGCCAACATCGTCGCCACCCCGATGGCGGAACTGGAAGGCGGCCCGCTGTTCATCACCTTCTCGGCCGGCGTCGCCACGCAGGGCGGCTACGAGCGTTTTGCCGGCGTGCAGGACCTGCTGCGCGCCGCCGATGACGTGCTCTACCGCTCCAAGAACCTGGGCCGCAACCGGGTCATCGCGCGCTCTCCCGGCGAACTGGGGCATGATGAGCTGTCCGCCACTGCAGGCGCCGAGCTTGGCTGAATGGTGCGCTCCGGATGTACGGGGCACACCGGTATTTTGCGCCGCAGTGCACAAAACGCTTTGGCCGCGCGCCGCTTGCGCGTAGAATCGCCCGCGATTTCCACGCACCCGAGGTCCCTATGTCCAAGCTCGCCTATCGCCGCATCCTGTTGAAACTTTCCGGGGAGGCGCTGATGGGAGATGAGGACTACGGCATCGACCCCAAGATCATCAATCGCCTGGCCCGTGAAGTCGTCGAGGCCCAGCAGGCCGGCGCCGAAGTCGCCCTGGTCATCGGCGGTGGCAACATCTTCCGCGGTGCAGGCCTGGCCGCTGGCGGCATGGACCGCGTCACCGGCGACCAGATGGGCATGCTGGCCACGGTCATCAATGCACTGGCCATGCAGGATGCGCTGGAAAAAGTGGGCGCCAAGGCCCGCGTAATGAGCGCGATCAAGATCAACGACGTGTGCGAGGACTACATCCGCCGCCGCGCCATCCGCCATCTGGAAAAGGGCCGCCTGGTGATCTTCGCCGCGGGCGTCGGCAGCCCGTTCTTCACCACTGACTCGGGCGCTGCCCTGCGCGCGATCGAGATCGGCGCCGACCTGCTGCTGAAGGCCACCAAGGTCGACGGCGTGTACGACAAGGATCCGAACAAGTACAGCGACGCCGTCCGCTTCGACAGCCTGAGCTACGACGAAGTGATCCGCCGTGGGCTGGAAGTGATGGATACCGCCGCCTTCGCCCTGGCCCGCGACAGCGACCTGCCGATGCGCGTGTTCGACATGGGCCAGCCGGGCGAACTGCTGAAGATCCTGCACGGCGAGAACATCGGCACCCTCGTCCAGGGCCGCGACCCGGCCTGAGGCTGAGCGCAAGGCGACCTCCGGGCCGATTCAGGCCCGGCGGCGTCCCGTATTCGCCTATAATCGCCCGATTCCAGTTACATCCAGGACCCTGGCGATGCTCAACGACATCAAGAACAACGCGCAGACGCGCATGGCCAAGAGCATCGACGCTCTTAAGCACACCCTCACCTCGATCCGCACCGGCCGCGCAACGCCGGCCCTGCTGGACCGCGTCACGGTCAATGCTTACGGCAACGCCAGCACGCCGCTGAATCAGGTTGCGTCCATTTCCAACCCCGACGCCCACTCCCTGCTGGTCACGCCCTTCGACAAGAGCATGATCAAGGAGATCGAGAAGGGCCTGTACAACATCGAGCTGACCCCGAACACCATCGGCACCTCGATCCGCGTCAACCTGCCGCCGCCGACCGAAGAGCGCCGCAAGGAACTGGCCAAGCAGGTACAGAAGGAAGGCGAAGGCGCCAAGATCGCCGTGCGCAACATCCGTCAGGATGCGAACAAGGAAGTCGCCAAGCTGCTGAAGGACAAGGTCATCAGCGAAGACGAGAAGAAGCGCGGCGAGGACGATATCCAGAAGTTGACCGATGCCAACATCAAGGATATCGACAAGGTCGTCGCCGACAAGGAAAAGGAACTGATGTCGGTCTGAAGTCGATGCCTTCAGTCCCGCCTCCCCTGCCGGCCGCCCTGCCGCGCCACGTCGCCATCATCATGGATGGCAACGGGCGTTGGGCACAGCAGCGCCGTCGCCCCCGCGTGATCGGCCATCGTGCCGGCGCGCGCGCGGTCAATCGCACCATCGAGCGCTGCCTGGAACTGGGCATCCCGGCGCTGACCCTGTTCGCGTTTTCCAGCGAGAACTGGGGCCGGCCGCAGGAAGAAGTCGATGCGTTGATGAAGCTGTTCCTCGGCGCGCTCGACCGCGAAGTGGACGAGCTGCATCGGCGCGGCGTGCGCGTGCGCTTCATCGGCGAACGCGAGCGCTTCGGTGCTGCCCTGGTCAGCCGCATGCAGCTGGCCGAACAGCGCACCGCCGACAACCGCGCCCTGACCCTGTCGATCGCCGCCAGCTATGGTGGCCGTCAGGACATCGCCCGTGCCGCACGCGCACTGGCCGTTGAAGTGGCCGCCGGCCGCCTGCTTCCCGAGCAGATCGACGAATCCCTGCTGGGGCGACAGGTGGCTCTGGCCGACCTGCCGCCACCGGACCTGTTCATCCGCACCGGCGGCGATACCCGCATCAGCAATTTCCTGCTGTGGCAGCTGGCGTATACCGAGCTGTGGTTCACCGAAGCGCTGTGGCCGGATTTCGACGCCGCGCAGCTGCAGTTGGCGCTGGATGCCTACGCCAGCCGCGAGCGCCGCTTCGGCCTGACCAGCGCCCAGATCGCCGCCCTGGCCACCGAGACGTCCAGCCCATGACCAAGACCCGAGTCCTCGCCGCGCTGATCATGGCGCCGGTCGCCATTGCTTCGATCCTGCTGCTGCCCACGCAGTGGCTGGCCGCCGCCGCCGCTGCCGTGCTGCTGATCGGCCTGTGGGAATGGCTGAAACTGGCCGATGTCGAAGACACCCTCGCCCGCACCGTGCTGCTGGTCCTCAACCTGGTGCTGATGGTGCTGCTGGTGTGGGCCGATGCCGGCACCCTGGTGCTGTTCCAGATCGCGACCCTGGTGGGCGTGGCCTGGTGGCTGGGCGCGCTGGTGTGGCTGCGCTTCTTCAACTTCGGCGCGCAACCCGGCAGTCCGGCGCGCATCCTCAAGCTGCTGGCCGGCACCCTGGCGATCGTGCCGGCGTGGGCGGCGCTGGTACTGATCCATGCCGGCGGCGACCCGCCGGGCCATCAGGGCCACCTGTGGCTGCTGGCCGCGCTGGCGCTGGTCTGGGCCGCTGATTCGGGCGCTTACTTCGCTGGCCGTCACTTCGGCAAGCACAAGCTGGCACCGCGGATCAGCCCGAACAAGACCTGGGAAGGCCTCGTCGGCGGGCTGATCGCCGGCGTTGCTGTGGCCGTCGGCCTGGGCTGGGTGGCCGGCATCGATGCCGCGCACCTGCCCGGCCTGCTGGTCACCTCAGTGGTGGCCGTGTTCGCCTCGGTACTGGGCGACCTGTTTGAAAGCCTGATCAAGCGCCATGCCGGCGCCAAGGATTCAGGCCACCTGATCCCCGGCCACGGCGGCGTGCTCGACCGCGTCGACGGCGTGCTGGCGGCCATCCCGGTGTTCGCACTGGGCAAGGAAATCTTCGGGTTCTGACCATGGATGCTGCTGCAGACCTGCGCCGGGTCGCCGTGTTCGGCGCCACCGGTTCGATTGGTGCCTCCACGCTTGACGTGATCGCCCGCCATCCGCTGCGTTACCAGGCCACCGTGCTCGCCGCCGGCCGCCAGGTACAGGCGCTGCTGGCCCTGTGCCGGCAGCATCGGCCCGCGCATGCGGTGATCGCCGATGAAACCCTGTATGCCGAACTGCGGGACGGCCTGCGCGATGCCGGCCTGGCCACCCAGGCCCACGCCGGCCATGCCGCGCTGGACCAGCTGGCCGCCAGCGACGCCTGCGACACCGTGGTTGCCGCGATCGTCGGCGCCGCCGGCCTGTCCTCGACCCTGGCCGCCGCCGCGGCCGGCAAACGCATCCTGCTGGCCAACAAGGAATCACTGGTACTGGCCGGCGAACTGCTGACCCGTACCGCCGAGCGTGCCGGCGCCGAGATCATCCCGATCGACAGCGAGCACAGTGCGATCTTCCAGTGCCTGCGTTCACGTGATGCCAGCCTCGACGGTGCCGGCGTGCGCCGCATCCTGCTGACCGCCTCGGGTGGACCGTTCCGCGGGCGCAGCCGCGCCGAACTGCAGCAGGTCACCCCGGCCCAGGCCGTGGCGCACCCGAAGTGGTCGATGGGGCCTAAGATCTCGGTCGATTCGGCGACGTTGATGAACAAAGGCCTGGAAGTGATCGAGGCCCACCATCTGTTCGGCATCCCCGGCGAGCGCATCGAGGTGCTGGTGCACCCGCAGAGCCTGGTGCATTCGCTGGTGGAGTTCGTTGACGGCTCCACGCTGGCGCAGATGGGCCTGCCGGACATGCGCACCACCCTGGCGGTGGGCCTGGGCTGGCCGCAACGGATCGAATCGGGCGTGTCGGGGCTGGATCTGCTGAGCCAGGGCCGGCTGGATTTCGAGGCCCCCGACACCGACGCGTTCCCCTGCCTGGCCCTTGCATGGCAGGCGATGCGCGCCGGCGGTACCGCGCCGGCCGTGCTGAACGCCGCCAACGAAGAGGCTGTTTCAGCGTTTCTTCAGGGCCGCATAGGCTTCCTGACCATTCCGACGCTGGTTGCTAACGCTCTTTCAACACTGCCGACCGAACCAGCCGATACACTTGAGGTCCTGTTGTCCGCCGACGAGCGGGCCCGCCAGCTGACCCTGAACGCCATCGCCGCCACCTGAACAGCGCACCCATCCCGTATGACGCCGCCGCCCGTGTCCGCCAATGTGAACCTGCATGACTGACTTCATCGGATCGGTCTGGTGGATGATCGTCAGCCTTGGGCTGCTGGTCACCTTCCACGAATTCGGGCATTACTGGGTCGGCCGCCTGTGCGGGGTCAAGGTGCTGCGCTTCTCGGTCGGCTTCGGCCGCCCGCTGTGGTCGCGCCGCGACCGCCACGGCACCGAGTTCGCCATCGCCGCCATCCCGCTGGGCGGCTACGTGAAATTCCTCGACGAACGCGAAGTCGAGGTGCATCCGCACGAGCGCGGCCAGGCCTTCAACCACAAGACCGTGTGGCAGCGCATCGCCATCGTGGCGGCGGGCCCGATCGCCAACCTGCTGCTGTGCATCCTGCTGCTGTGGGCGATGTTCGTGATCGGCAAGCAGGACTATTCCGCCACCGTCGGCCGCGCTACCGGCATGGCCGCCACGGCCGGGCTCGGCAGTGGCGATCGCCTGCTGAGCGTGGACGGCCGCGATGTGATCACCCTGGGTGAGGCCAGCATGGCCCTGACCGCGGCGGCGATGGACCGCCGCGACGTGACGCTGGAGGTTCTCGACCCCGCAGACCAGCTGCGCTCGCGCACCCTGCCGCTGTCGCAGCTGCCGGCTGGTTTCGATGAACGCCGGGTCCCCATCCTGGCCGGCGTGTACTGGCGTGCATGGCTGCAGCCGCCGCTGGTGGACAGCATCGTGAAGGGTTCGGCTGCGGAGGGTCACCTGCAACCCGGCGATCTGATCGTGGCGATCGACGGCCAGCGCATCGACAGCGTCGAGCAGGCCATCAGCGAAGTGGGCAGCCTCGGCCGCCGCGGTGGCCCGGCGATGATCGAGGTCCTGCGTGGTGGCGAGCGCCTGGCGCTGGAGATCACCCCGCGCCAGGGCAAGGACGGCAAGGGCCAGCCCACCTGGCAGATCGGCGCGGGCTTTGCCCAGAGCTACAGCCCCGCCTATGACACCCTGCTCAAGTTCGGCCCGCTGCAGTCGGTGACGGTGGCGGTGCGTGAAACCGGCAGGATGGCCGCCGATTCGCTGGCCATGATGGGCCGGATCGTCACCGGCAAAGCCTCGCTGCAGAACGTTTCCGGCCCGGTCACCATTGCCCGGGTCGCCAATATTTCGGCCAAGCGTGGCGTGGATTGGTTCATCCAGTTCCTCGCCCTGCTGTCGCTGAGCCTGTGCATCATCAACCTGCTGCCGATCCCCATCTTGGACGGCGGCCACCTGCTGTATTACCTTATCGAGTTGGTCAAGGGCAGCCCGCTGAGCGAGCGTGCCGTCGCCGCCGGCCAATACATCGGCCTGGCGTTGCTGGCCGGGCTGATGGGATTGGCGTTCTACAACGACATCCTCGGCCTGGTCCCGCGATGAACTTTTCCATGTTTTTGCCGTCTACAGCGTCGGCATCCCTTACCAATGAAATCGACCTTCCTACCGGACGTGACATGACGCGACTCCCCAATCGCCGCCTGCTGGCCCTCGCCCTCGCCGCCGTCACCGGCGCTCCCGCCCTGGCCCAGGCAGCCGAGCCCTTCACTGTCAGCGACATCCGCGTCGACGGCCTGCAGCGCATCAGCTCCGGTACGGTGTTCACCTACCTGCCGGTCGAGCGTGGCGAAACCGTCACCGACAGCAAGGTCGGCGAGACCATCCGCGCCCTGTACAAGACCGGCTTCTTCGAAGACGTGCAGCTGGATCGCCAGGGCAGCATCCTGGTGGTGACCGTCAAGGAACGTCCGGCGATCAACAAGCTGACCGTCACCGGCAACAAGGACATCAAGTCCGACCAGCTGCTCAAGGGCCTGTCCGACATCGGCCTGACCGAAGGCGGCACCTTCGATCGCCTGAGCCTGGACCGCGTGACCCAGGAACTTCGCCGCCAGTACAACGACCGTGGCAAATACACCGTCGACATCACCCCGACGGTGAGTCCGCTGGACCGCAACCGTGTCGACATCGCCATCGCGATCAAGGAAGGCAAGGCGGCCAAGATCCGCCACGTCAACATCGTCGGCACCGAGAAGTACGACAGCAAGGACATCCTGGAATACTGGGAGTCCAAGGAGCACAACTGGGCGTCGTGGTACCGCCGTGACGACCAGTACTCCAAGGAGAAGCTGTCCGGCGACCTGGAAAAGCTCAACTCCTGGTACCTGGACCGCGGCTATGTCGACTTCAGCATCGACTCGACGCAGGTGTCGATCAGCCCCGACAAGCGCGACATGTTCATCACCGCCGGCGTGACCGAAGGTGACCAGTACAAGATCTCCGAGATCAAGGTCAGCGGCGATACGATCCTGCCGCAGGAAGACGTCGAGCGCATGGTCGTGCAGAAGTCCGGCGACACGTTCTCGCGTGCGCTGCTGGAATTCAGCTCCGACTCGATCACCAACTCGCTGTCCAACATCGGTTACGCCTTCGCCAAGGTGAACCCGATTCCGACCACCAACCGCGCCGAGCAGACCGTGGCGGTCAACATGCAGGTCGTGCCCGGCCCGCGCGTGACCGTCCGCCGCATCATCTTCAAGGGCAATACCCGCACCTCCGACGAGGTGATGCGTCGCGAAATGCGCCAGTTCGAGAACAGCTGGTACTCGCAGGCCGCGATCGACCGTTCCAAGATCCGCCTGCAGCGCCTGGGCTACTTCGAAGCGGTGGAAGTGGAAACCCCGCCCGTCAGCGGCAGCAACGACCAGGTCGACGTCGTCTACAACGTCAAGGAAACCACCTCGGGCAGCTTCGTGTTCGGCCTGGGCTATTCGCAGTCCTACGGCATGACCACCTCGGTGCAGCTGTCGCAGAACAACTTCCTCGGCGGCGGCAACCGCGTGTCGGTCGAAGCCTCGCGCAGCAGCTACCTGCAGCGCTACGGCTTCAGCTACACCAACCCGTACTTCACCGATGACGGCGTCTCGCTGGGCTACAACCTGTCCTGGCGCGAACTGGACTACTCCGACTTCAACACCGCGCAGTACAACAGCACCAATGGTTCGGCGCAGGTGGTGTTCGGCGTGCCGATCACCGAGACCGACACCGTCTCGCTGATGTTCGGCATCGACAGCAACCAGATCACCACCTACCCGGGCTCGACCCCGCAGTCGATCATCGACTACATCAATGTGCTGGGCAGCAAGACCTTCCACGCGTGGCGCACGGAGCTGGGTTGGGCGCGCGACTCGCGCAACGACTACTTCATGCCGACCCGTGGTACCTACCAGCGTGTGGGCCTGGAAACCACCCTGCCCGGCTCGACCGTCGAGTACTACAAGCTGAATTACCAGATCAGCAAGTACTGGCCGATCATCCCCTCGCTGGTGATCAACACCCGCGCGGAAGTCGGCTACGGCGACAGCTACGGCAATGACAAGACCGCGATGGTGCCGGACAAGGACGGCAACCTGCGCTCGGTGACCGCCTCCGGCCTGCCGTTCTACGAGAACTTCTACGCCGGTGGTACCAACTCGGTGCGTGGTTTCGAGGACAACACCCTCGGCCCGCGTGAAGTCACCAGCGGTTACCCGAACGGACAGCCGCTGGGTGGTTCGCTGAAGACCGTCGGTTCGGTCGAAGCCTACTTCCCGCGCCTGTTCGACAGCCCCTCGGCCCGTGTGTCGGCCTTCGTCGACTTCGGCAACGTCTACAACGGCACCGACAACTTCAAGGCCAACGAGCTGCGCGTGTCCACCGGTGTGGCCCTGCTGTGGCGCGCCCCGGTCGGCCCGATCTCGATCAGCTATGCGTTCCCGCTGAAGAAGAAGGACGGCGACGAAATCGAACGCCTGCAATTCACGTTCGGTGGCCAGTTCTGAGGAACGACGTTCCTCAGAACTGATCCACCTCCGGTGAATTGCCCGCGCATTTCACCTATCCCCCGCGCCGCTGGCGCGCCCCCCTTAACAGAAGGGGGGCTCTCCACCAGACGGGTTACGAAGCGCCGGGCATTGCCCGGCGTTTTCGTTTGGAAGGGCTGGCGGAAGCGAGCGCTCCGCTTTTGATCTTTCCTGTTTTTCCGTGGCTGGCACTCGCGCCACGCCGTCGGAGGGCGGATGGGTGGGGCCTGCGAGGGTGTGAGCCGCATGGATGCGGCGACCAAGGCTACATGGACGTACTTGCGCCGTCCCTCGCGGGCCCCACCCGTCCGACCCAGCCCACGGGCCTGACTCTGCCAGCCACGAGGGGCCCCGCCGTTGGCCGCAGAACCGCCCCGCATGACCGCAATGGCGTCACACGTTAAACTCCCGCCGTGAATACTCCTACCTACACCGCCCAGCAACTCGCCGATCAGTTCGGCCTGCAGGTCCATGGCGACCCGAGCACCGCCATCCATGGCGTGGCCACCCTCGCCCATGCCGGTGCCGGCCAGCTGACCTTCCTCGCCAACCCGCGCTACCGCGCCCAGCTGGCCGACAGCCAGGCCGGCATCGTCGTGCTGCGCGCCGAGGATGCCGACGCGGCTCCCGGCACCGCGCTGGTTGCCAAGGACCCTTACACCACCTTTGCCAAGATCGGCGCGCTGTTCGACATCGCCCCGACCCGCCCGCCCGGCATCCACCCCAGCGCAGTGATCGATCCGCAGGCGCAGGTCGCCGCCAGCGCCCACATCGGCCCGTTCGTCACCATCGGCGCACGCAGCGTCATCGGCGACAACTGCATCATCGGCGCCGGCAGCATCATCGGCGAAGACTGCACCCTCGACAGCGGCTGCGAGCTGATCGCCCGCGTCACCCTGGTCACCCGCGTCAAGCTGGGCAAGCGCGTGCGCATCCATCCCGGCGCCGTGCTGGGCGCCGATGGCTTCGGCCTGGCCATGGACGCTGGCAAATGGATCAAGGTGCCGCAGCTTGGCGGCGTGCGCATCGGCGACGACTGCGAGATCGGCGCCAACACCTGTGTCGACCGTGGCGCGCTGGAAGACACCGTGCTGGCCGAGGACGTTCGCCTGGACAACCTGGTGCAGATCGCGCACAACGTGCAGATCGGCGCCCACTCGGCCATCGCGGGCTGCACCGGCATTGCCGGCAGCGCCAAGATCGGCCGTTACTGCCTGCTCGGCGGCGCCGTTGGCGTCGTCGGTCATCTCGAAATCTGCGACAAGGTCGTGATCACCGGCAAATCGGTGGTCCGCAACTCCATCACCGAGCCGGGCGAGTATTCCTCCGGCACGCCCCTGACCGACAACCGCACGTGGCGCAAAAACGCCGCGCGCTTCAAGCAGCTTGATGCACTGGCCCGTCGCATCCTGTCTGTGAGCAAGGAGAAAGAATGAGCCAGCCCCAGACCCTGCCGGACATGGCGCAGATCCAGACGCTGCTTCCGCACCGCTACCCGTTCCTGCTGGTGGACAAGGTGGTGTCGATCGACTACGAGAAGCGCACGATCGTCGCGACCAAGAACGTCAGCATCAACGAGCCGTTCTTCCAGGGCCACTTCCCGGGCCAGCCGATCATGCCCGGCGTGCTGATCATCGAAGCCATGGCCCAGGCCGGTGGCGTGCTGACCCAGCTCACCCTGGGCCGCGATGCGCAGTCCAAGCTGTTCTACATG
The DNA here is from genome assembly GCF_042787595.1 of Stenotrophomonas sp. YIM B13575. NCBI lineage: Bacteria > Pseudomonadati > Pseudomonadota > Gammaproteobacteria > Lysobacterales > Lysobacteraceae > Stenotrophomonas > Stenotrophomonas sp. YIM B13575. Next base: position 25,731 of record NZ_JBHZOP010000011.1, read on the forward strand.
GTCAAGGTCGACAAGGCCCGCTTCACCAAGCAGGTGGTGCCGGGTGACGTGCTGGAGATGCACGTGGAGATCAAGCGCGTGATCCGCAACATGGCCGTGTACGACTGCGTGGCCAAGGTCGACGGCGAAGTCGTCGCCTGCGCCGAGGTGCTGTGCGCCGGCACCCGCGAATGACCCTGGCTGGAGGCCCGAGATGAGCGACAACGCCCCCCTGATCCATCCCACTGCCGTGATCGATCCGTCGGCGCGCCTGGCCGACGATGTCCGCGTGGGCGCGTTCACGATCATCGGCCCGGACGTCGAGATCGGCGCCGGCACCCAGGTCGGTCCGCACTGCAGCATCCATGGTCCGACCCGGATCGGCCGCGACAATCGCTTCATCGGCCACGTCGCGGTCGGCGGCGAACCGCAGGACAAGAAGTATGCCGGTGAACGCACCGAACTGGTGATCGGCGACCGCAACGTGTTCCGCGAGTTCGTCACCCTCAACCGTGGCACTGGTGGCGGCGGCGGCATCACCACCATCGGCGATGACAACTGGATGCTGGCCTACACGCACGTGGCCCACGATTGCCACGTCGGCAACTTCTGCGTGTTCTCCAACAACACCACGCTGGCCGGACACGTGACCGTGGGTGACTACGTGATCATCAGCGGCTTCGCCGGCGCCCATCAGTTCTGCCGCATCGGTGCGCATGCCTTCCTCGGCATGGGCGCGCTGACCAATGGCGACGTGCCCCCGTTCACCATGGTCGGCACCGACTCGCTGGGCCGCCCGCGCGGCATCAACAGCGAGGGCCTGAAGCGACGCGGTTTCGACCCCGAGCGCATCACCGCCATCAAGCGTGCCTACCGCACGCTGTACGTGGCGGGCCTGCCGCTGGCCGAAGCCAAGGCGCAGCTGGCCGAGCAGGCGCAGGACAGCGACGACGTCAAGTCGATGCTGGACTTCATCGAACACACCGAGAGGCACCTGCTGCGATGAGCAGCGCGACCGGCCAGGCGCCGGCCGGCGCCGAGGTGATTTCGCTGGCCTCGATGGCCGGCAGCGTGCCTGCACACCGGGTGCTGAGTGATCGCCCGTTGCGGATCGCGCTGGTCGCCGGTGAAGCCTCCGGCGACCTGCTCGGTGCGGGCCTGATACGCGAACTGAAGGCCCGCTTCCCGCATGCCGAATTCGCCGGCATCGGCGGCGATGCGATGCGCAGCGCCGGCTGCCAGACCTGGCACGATGCCAGCGAACTGGCGGTGATGGGCCTGACCGAAGTCCTGCGCCATCTGCCACGCCTGCTCAAGCTGCGTTCGGCGTTCCGCCAGCGTGCGCTGGAGTGGCAACCGGACGTGTTCGTCGGCATCGACGCGCCCGATTTCAATCTGGGCATCGAACGCTGGCTGAAACAGCGTGGCGTGCGCACCGTGCACTACGTCAGCCCTTCGGTATGGGCATGGCGCGAGAAGCGCGCCGAGAAGATCGGCAGCAGCGCCGACCTGGTGCTGTGCCTGTTTCCGATGGAACCGCCGATCTACGCCAAGCACGGCATCGACGCGCGCTTCGTCGGCCATCCGATGGCCGATGACATCCCGCTGCACGTCGACCGTGAAGGGGCCCGGATCGAACTTGGCCTGCCCGCCTCGGCCAAGGTGCTGGCCGTACTTCCCGGCAGCCGCCTGGGCGAGATCTCCAAGCTCGGCGAAGCCTTTTTCGAGGCTGCCTGGCAGGTGTCCGAGCGCATTCCCGGCCTGCACGTGGTGGTCCCGGCGGCCAACGCAGCCTGCCGTCGCCTGATCGAAGAGCAGCTGTCACGCTCGGCACTGCCGGTGGCCTACTCGCATGTACTGGACGGCCAGGCGCGCAACGCGATGATCGCCGCCGACGTGGTGGTGCTGGCCTCCGGCACCGCCACCCTGGAAGCGATGCTGGTGAAGCGGCCGATGGTCGTCGGCTACCGGGTCAACGAACTGACCTACCGCCTGGTGAAGGCGCTGGGGTTGATCAAGGTCGACCGCTTCGCCCTGCCCAACATCCTTGCCGGTCAGGACCTGGCGCCAGAACTGATGCAGCACGACTGCACGCCGGAGAAACTGGCCGCCGCTGTCCAGCAGTGGTTCGACCACCCGCAGCGGATCGCCGACCTGCAGGGCACCTACACACGCCTGCATGAACGCCTGCGCCGCAACGCATCGGCGCGTGCAGCCGATGCTGTCGGCGAACTACTGGTCCGCGGCCAGGAAAAAGCATGAGCCGTCGCCATGCCGCGGCCGCCAGCCTGGCCCTGTTTGACGGTGCTGCGGTGATCGACCCCGGCCACCGCATCGCCGGTGTCGACGAAGCCGGTCGGGGACCACTGGCTGGCCCAGTGGCGGTGGCAGCGGTGGTGTTCGATCCGCAGCGGCCACGACTGAACGGCCTGGATGATTCCAAGCAGCTGACCGCGGCCCGCCGCGAGCAGCTGCATGACCGCATCCTCGACCGCGCTCTGGCCTGGCACGTGGTGCTGGTGGACGTGGAAGCCATTGATCGCCTGAACATCTATCAAGCCACGCTGCAGGGCATGCGCGATGTCGTCGCGGCGGTGGCCCACGTGGCCGGCTTCGCCCGCATTGATGGCAACGTGGTGCCCAAGGGGTTGGTGCTGCCGGCGCAGGCGCTGGTCGGCGGCGATGGCATCGACCGGGCGATCATGGCGGCCTCGATCTTGGCCAAGGTCTCGCGCGACCGCTACATGCTGGACCTGCACGCACGCCACCCGCAGTACGGCTTCGACCAGCACAAGGGCTACGGCACCCCGGCGCATCTGGCCGCCCTGCGTGAACACGGCCCGTGCGCGGAGCACCGGCGCAGTTTCGCCCCGGTGCGCGAGTGCTTGGAAGCGCCGGCTGTCGCGGCCATCGCCTGAGCCTGCTGGAGTTGTAGAGCCGAGCCCATGCTCGGCTGTCCACAGCAGCCGAGCATGGGCTCGGC
>NZ_JBHZOP010000109.1:0-4805 GCF_042787595.1 Stenotrophomonas sp. YIM B13575
GTGGGTCCGGTTGCGGGGGACGCTGCAAGTACGTCCATGTAAGCTCGGTCGCGCCATCCATGGCGCTCACGCCCCCGCAACCGGACCCACCCCGCCTCAGACAGTTTCCCGCGATCTGTCGGAATCGCATGGTCTGCTCTTGGTGGGTGTCGACCTTGGTCGACACGTAGATCCACGCCATGCGTGGATGATCGCCGCAGGATCCATCAATGGATGCAATCGACTGGATTGCGGCGGACTACTCCACCTCCCCCAACAGCGCCTGCAACCCCGGCAACCATCGTTTGCCGGGGTGGCGTACCAGCCACAGCGTGCGCTGCAGGGCGGGCAGCGGGGTCTCCAGAATGCGCAGGCGGCCCAGGGCCAGGGGCTCTTCCAGGGCGTGGCGGGACAGGCAGGCCAGGCCGAGGCCGGCGATGGCGGCCTGCTTGATCGCTTCGGTATTGCCCAGTTGCAGCGTCTGCGCGAAGCCGCGCAGATGTGGCAGCAATGCCTGTTCGACGGCTTCGCGGGTGCCGGATCCGGGCTCGCGCAGCAGCCAGCGTGCGGCGCGCAGTTCATCCAGCGACCAGCGTTGGGGCACATCCGCGGCTGCCACGATCACCAACGGGTCCTGCTGCCAGGCAGTCACCTGCAGCCCGCGCTCGTGGCACGGGCCTTCGATCAGGCCGGCGTCGACGTCCAATCGTTGAACGGCCGCAACCACGCCAGCGCTGTTGTCGATGCGCAGATCGACCTCGGCCTGCGGTGCCTGCCGCAGCAGGTCGGCGATGCGCGGCGGCAGCAGGTAGTTGCCGATGGTGGTGCTGGCCGCCAGCACCAGCCGCAGCGGTGCGCCTTGGGCCGGGTCACCGCCTGCCGCCAGTTGCCGCTCCAGATCGGCGGCATTGACCAGCAGCGCGCGCGCCGGTTCCAGCAATGCCCGGCCGTGGCCGTTCAACGCCAGGCGACGGCCGATGCGGTCGAACAGCGGCGTGCCGAAATGCGCCTCCAGTTCCTGCAGCGCGGCACTGCTGGCCGATTGTGAGAGGGCGATGGCCTGGCCGGCGGCCGTGGTGCTGCCATGATCGGCAATGGCGACGAAGACCTGCAGCTGGCGGAGGGTCAGGCGCATATTCAACCTGCTAGATAGGTAATTTTCACCAATATTATTCGTTTTACAGGTCAATTGGGTGAGCGCAGGCTGGCATGGCCTCTTCAGAGCCTTCAACCTCCATGAACGCCCCCGCTCTCTCATCCTGGTCCCTGCCCGCCCTGCGCCAGCGCTGGCAACCTCGGCTGCCCGGCCTGCTGCTGGTCGGCCTGGTCGCGGCCGCCTCGCTGTATCTGGCCGAGCTGCCGTGGCTGCAGGCGCACGGCCTGAGCGCGCTGACCGCGGCGATCGTCGCTGGCATCGTGGTGGGCAATACGTTCTACCCGCGGCTGGCCCCTGCCAGCGCGGCGGGCGTCGGCTTCTCCAAGCATTGGCTGCTGCGCGCCGGCATCGTGCTGTACGGCCTGCGGCTCACCTTCCAGGACATCGGCCACGTCGGCGTGGCCGGCGTGCTGATGGACGTGCTGGTGGTGGCGAGCACCTTCGGCCTGGCCTGCTGGTTGGGCGTGCGCGTGTTCAAGATGGAGCGCGAAGCGGCCATGCTGATCGGTGCCGGCAGTGCGATCTGCGGTGCGGCCGCCGTCATGGCCGCCGAACCGGTGGTACGCGGGCGTGCCGCGCAGGTGACGGTGGCGGTATCGACGGTGGTGGTGTTCGGCACGGTAGCGATGTTCCTGTATCCCGCGCTCTACGCGCTGATGCAGTCACATGGCTGGCTGGCGATGGACGCGCAGCAGTACGGCCTGTTCACCGGCGCGACCGTGCATGAGGTTGCGCAGGTGGTCGCCGCTGGACGCGCGGTGAGCGAGCCCGCCGCCGATACGGCCGTCATCACCAAGATGGTGCGGGTGATGCTGCTGGCGCCGTTCCTGATTGCACTGTCGCTGTGGCTGGCGCGTGGTGGCAAGGCAGCGGCGAACGGTGGCAAGGCCCGTATCGTGGTGCCGTGGTTCGCGTTCGGTTTCGTGGCGGTGGCCGGTTTCAACTCGCTGCACCTGCTGCCGGCGGGTGTGCAGGCCGGGCTGGTGCAGCTGGATACCGTGCTGCTGGCGATGGCGATGGCCGCACTGGGCCTGACCACCCACGTGTCGGCGCTGCGCCAGGCCGGCCTGAAGCCGCTGCTGCTGGCGCTGATCCTGTTCGGCTGGCTGCTGCTCGGCGGCCTGGCGATCCATCAGGGCGTGCTGGCGGTGCTGGGCTGAGCAACCCTCCCAGCTTGCCGAAACCATACGCAGGTCGTACAAGAACGTCCCCTGCGCTGCACTGGATGGACGCCATGAGCATCAATGACTTTCCAGACTTCCGCTACCATCCGGACCCGGTCGCGACGGGCAACGTGGGGCCGTCCACCACTGCCTGCAGGGTCTGCCAGCAAGCGCGTGGATACGTGTACCTGCACAATGCCATCCACGCAGGGCGCGAAGACTATTCGGAGCAGATCTGCCCTTGGTGCATTGCCGATGGCCGTGCAGCGTCGGCGCTGGATATCGCATTTGCGTGGAGCCTGGACATCGACGAAAGCGTGCCCGAAACCGCTTTGGAAGAGCTGTCCCGGCGCACGCCAGGCTATGTCAGTTTTCAAGGGGAAAAATGGCTGGCACATTGCAATGATGTCTGCCGCTTCTTGGGAGACGCCACCATGGAACAGGTGAGCCAGGCCTCGGCAGCGACCATCGCGGCATGGTGCGCGGCCAATGACGCCGACGAAGCGCTTTGGTCGGAGCTGGCCAGCGATTACGCACCCGGTGCAGATATCGGCTTCTACACGTTCGAGTGCCTGCACTGCGGCCTGATCCAGTTCCATGTTGACGCGGCCTGAGTCTTCTTCTGCTCCTGTCCAACGTGGATCGTTAGACTTGGGGCATGCCCGCATCTCCCACCCTGCTGCCGATCCCGTTGCGCCTGCTGGATGATCGCTATGGGCCGGGCAACGTCGACGAAGCCGAAGACACGCTGATCGGGATCGTGCAGGCGGTGATGGGCGAGCAGGCGACCTGTTCGTTCGACTTCGATACACAGCACGCCAACCCGTGGTTCCACCAGCTGCTGCTGGAGCCCAGCGCCGCTGGAAAGCCGGCCACCCAGGAGCAGTTGCAGGCGATGGCTGCGCAGCTGGAGGCCCTCGGGCTGGGCTGAGGGGACGGCCAGAGCATCCACGCATGGCGTGGATCTACTGAATTCCAAAGGCGCCGCCTCCCCCGGGGGATCCACGCCATGCATGGATGAAGGCTCCCAGGCGGGACCGGGCGCGCACGCAGGTACAATGCGCCATGACTGACTTTTCGACCCTGCCGCTGAGCCCGGCCCTGCAGCCCGGCCTGGATGCCCTCGGCTACACCACCCTCACGCCGATCCAGGCGCAGAGCCTGCCCGCCATCCTCGATGGCCGCGATGTCATTGCCCAAGCCCCGACCGGCAGCGGCAAGACCGCCGCCTTCGGCCTGGGCCTGCTGCAGTCCATCGACCCCAGCCTGATCCGCGTGCAGGGGCTGGTGCTGTGCCCCACCCGCGAGCTGGCCGACCAGGTGGCCAAGCAGATCCGCAAGCTGGCCACCGGTATCCCCAACCTGAAGCTTTTGCTGCTGACCGGCGGCACGCCGCTCGGCCCGCAGCTGGCATCGCTGGAAAGCCACGACCCGCACGTGGTGGTCGGCACGCCCGGCCGCGTACAGGAACTGGCGCGCAAGCGCGCACTGAATCTGGGCGCCGTGCGCACGCTGGTGCTGGACGAAGCCGACCGCATGCTCGACATGGGCTTCGAGGAACCGATCCGCGAGATCGCCGGCCGTACCCACCGCGATCGCCAGAGCCTGCTGTTCTCGGCCACCTTCCCCGACACCATCCGCGCCATGGCCCGCGACCTGCTGCGCGATGCCGTGGAAGTGACCGTGGAAGGCGCCGACCAGGCGCCGGCCATCCGCCATCTGTTCTGCGAGGTCGAACCGGCACACCGGCAGAAGGCGCTGGCCGGCCTGCTGCTGAAGTACACGCCCGAATCGGCCGTGGTGTTCTGCAACACCCGCAAGGACGTGGACGAAGTGGCCAACTCGCTGCAGCAGTTCGGTTTTTCCGCGCTCGCCCTGCATGGCGACATGGAGCAGCGCGACCGCGAGGAAGTGCTGTTGCGCCTGGCCAACCGCAGCTGCAACGTGCTGGTTGCCAGCGACGTTGCCGCGCGCGGCCTGGATGTTGAAGAGCTGGCCGCAGTGATCAACTACGAGCTGCCGACCGACGTCGAGAGCTACCAGCACCGTGTCGGCCGTACCGGTCGTGCCGGCGCCAGTGGCTTGGCGATCAGCCTGGTGGCGGGCCGTGAAAAGAACCGCGCCGACGCCATCGAAGTGCAGCGCGGCGAGCCGCTGGACTGGCAGAAGACGCCGCTGGCGACGTCGCGCCCGGCCGAGCTGCCGCAGGCGGCGATGCGCACCCTGCGTATCGATGGCGGCAAGACCGACAAGCTGCGTGCAGGCGACATCCTCGGCGCACTCACCGGTGACGCCGGCCTGTCGGCCAAGTTCATCGGCAAGATCGCGATCTTCCCGACCCGTTCCTACGTGGCGATCGCCCGCGAGCAGGTCAACAAGGCGGTGGCGAAGCTGGAAGCCGGCAAGATCAAGGGCCGACGGTTCCGCGTGCGGATGATGTAACGGGCAGGACATCCGCCGGGCATGGCCCGGCGCTACCTGCTTGCCGTGGGTAGCGCCGGGCCATG
>NZ_JBHZOP010000110.1:0-11264 GCF_042787595.1 Stenotrophomonas sp. YIM B13575
GGGGCGATGTGGGTTGGCAGGACCGTTGGCGCCATGGATGGCGCCATCGAGCCCCCAGGGATGGGTTTACGGCGTGTCCTGCCAACCCACACCGCCCCACCCAACAAACAGAAAAGCCAGAGCCGCTTTGGCTCTGGCTTCTGCTGTAGCTGTTGTTGTTGCCTATGCGGGTGCCGGGCCGCAGGCCCGGCCGTTAAACCACCGGTTCGCGCAGGACCGGGTTGTCCCAGCCCGGGCGTGGGGCGAAGCGGTCGCCGTGACGCTGCTGCAACGCCTTCAGGCGTTCCACCAGTGCATCGGCACCGACCGCGCGGATGTGCTGGATCGGACCGCCGCGGAACGGTGCGAAACCGGTACCGAAGATCACGCCCGCATCCAGCAGGTCCGCATCGGCCACCACGCCCTCGTGCAGGCACGCCACTGCCTCGTTCAACAGCGGCAGGATCAGGCGATCTTCCAGATCGGCAGGCGCCTGGTAGTCGCGCGCCACGTCCGGCTTCTTGGCCCGGCCGTTCTCCCAGGTGTAGATGCCCTGGCCATCCTTCTTGCCGCGCTTGTCCGGTTCCACCGTCTGCAGCGCCGCCGGAATCTGCAGGCCCAGGAACGGTGCCAGTTCCTTGCCCACGCCAGCGGCCACGTCCAGGCCCACGGTGTCGATCAGTTCGATCGGGCCCATCGGCATGCCGAACTTCACCGCCGCCTTGTCGATCACCGGACCCGGAATACCTTCGGCATACGCGGTGGCCGCTTCCAGCATGTACGGGAACAGCACGCGGTTGACCAGGAAGCCGGGGGTGCCGGCCACCGGCACCGGGAACTTGCCCAGCGCCTTGCAGAAGGCCGCCAGGCGACGCTCGGTCTCAGCGGCCATGCCGTCGTGATGGATGATCTCCACCAGCGGCATCTGTGCCACCGGATTGAAGTAATGCAGGCCGGCGAACTGCGCGGGACGCTGGATGTGATCGCGCAGCTCCACCAGCGGAATCGACGAGGTGTTGGTGGTCAGCAGCGCGTCGAGCTTCATCTTCGGCTCCAGCGTCTGGTACAGCGCACGCTTGGCTTCCGGGTTCTCGATGATCGCTTCGATCACCAGATCGGCCTGGGCCACGCCGTTGCCTTCCAGATCCGCACGCAGGCGTGCGGCCACCGCCGGGCGCTTGCTCTCGTCACGCACCTTCTTGGCGAACAGCGCCTGCGCGCGTTCCATGGCCGGGTCGATGAAACGCTGCTCGCGGTCCTGCAGGGTCACGTCGAAGCCCTTGTAGGCGGCCCACGCTGCGATGTCACCGCCCATCACGCCGGCACCGACCACGTGCACGTGGCGGATGCCGGAATCTCCACCACCGAGGCCCTTCAGGCGTTCGGTGAGGAAGAAGATGCGGATCAGGTTGCGCGCGGTCGGCGTGCTGGCCAGCTTCACCACCGCGCGTCGTTCGGCATCCAGGCGTGCCTGCACCGGCTTGCCGCCGCTGCGCTGCCAGGTGCTGATCAACGCATACGGCGCCGGGTACTGGTCCTTCTTCGCCTTGCGCGCAACCTGCTTGACCATCTGCGGTGCCAGCAGCTGGCGTGCAAGCCAGGTATTGGTCGCCCACGCCGTCGCGCGCTGCTTGAACGGGCGGGTGGTGCCGGACAACGCCAGCGCCACGGCGGTATCGAGCACGACGGCCGGTGCCACCACCTTGTCGACCAGGCCGATGCCGCGTGCGGCCGAGGCCGACAGCGTGCGTCCGGTCAGCATCATGTCCATCGCCGCGGGCGCGCCGACCAGCTGCGGCAGGCGCGCGCTGCCGCCCCAGCCCGGGAAGATGCCCAGCTGGGTTTCCGGCAGGCCGATGCGGGTGGAACTGTCATTGGACGCGACGCGATAGCGGCAGGCCAGGGCCAGCTCGGTGCCACCGCCCAGGCAATGGCCATGGATGGCGGCCACGGTCGGGCAGGGCAGTTCTGCCAGCTTCTGGTAGGTCGACTGGCCACGACGGATGGCATCGTTGACCGTGCCGCGGCGATCGAATTCCTGGAATTCCTTCAGGTCGGCACCGGCAATGAAGCCTGCCTTCTTGATCGACTGGATCACCACGCCCTTGGGCGGGTCCATGGCGATGCGCTCAAGCAGATCGCCCAGCTCCAGCAGGACATCCTGCGACATCGCGTTGACACTGCTGTCCTGACGATCAAGGGAGAGGACCACCACGCCATCGTCGCGGATCTCGGGGTGCCAGTGGCTGAAGCGGAGACCATCGAAGCTTGAGAGCATGGACGTTCCATCCGGTTGTGTATGGAGAAGGGGGCTATGATCCAGAGGTTGTTTCCCCCGCGTCAAATCCCAATAGCAGGGGTGTGGCGCCCCGGATCGCAGGCCTTGGACCGGAACGTTAACGGAACGGTGGTTAAAAGCTGGTGCGGCGCCAGGTGATCGGCGACTGAACTTTTCCCGGGATTGGCAGTCTCATTGCCCGACGTCGGTTGGGCTGACAGGAGTGCGGCCCCTCATGGCCGATGTTGATACACCACAGGAGCTGGATCTGGAACTGGTCCGGCGCGTGCAGCACGGCGAGAGTGCCGCCTTCGATGTCCTGGTGCGCAAGTACCAGCATCGGGTCGTGGCCCTGGTCGGTCGCTACATCGCCGACTGGAGTGAATGTCAGGACGTGGCCCAGGACACTTTCATCCGTGCCTACCGTGCGATTGGAAGCTTCCGTGGCGACGCCCAGTTCTCAACCTGGTTGCATCGGATCGCCGTGAATACCGCCAAAAATCATCTGGCTTCGCACAATCGCCGCCCGCCGACCGATGACATCGACATCGGTGACGCCGAGCAGTTCGACAGTGGCACACGCCTGCGCGACACCGACACGCCCGAGCGCGAGTTGATGCGCCAGGAGCTGGAACAGACGGTGATGAAGGCCGTCAGCGCGCTGCCGGAAGAACTCCGGTCAGCGATCACCCTGCGCGAGGTGGAAGGCCTGAGCTACGAGGAAATCGCGCAGAAGATGGGGTGCCCGATCGGCACCGTGCGTTCCCGGATCTTCCGGGCGCGCGAGGCGATCGACACCGAACTCCGGCCGCTGTTGGACATCGGCAGCGCCACCCGCGAGAAGAGCCGTATATGACCCGCATTCCGAACAACGAATCGCACAACCACCAGTCTCCCGCCGGGCAACGCCTGGACGAACGCCATCGCCAGCAGTTGTCGGCACTGGTCGACGGCGAGCTGGGGGCAGACGAGGCGCGCTTCCTGGTGCGCCGCATGGAACACGATCCGGAACTGGCCGGCTGCCAGGAACGCTGGCAGCTGCTGGGTGACGTCATGCGTGGCCAGGCGTCACTGCTGGCACCGGCCGGTTTCAGTGCCGCCGTGGCTGCCGCCATCGCCGCCGAGCCTGCGCCGCTGGCCGAACCGAAGCGTCAGGCCCGGCGTAGTGGTTGGCGTGCCTGGGGTGGCGGCGCACTGGCGGCTTCGGTTGCTGCCGTGGCGCTGTTCGTCGGCCGCGAAAAGCTGCAGGAGGCGCCGCCCGTCGATGTCTCCGCACCGCAGGTGATCGCCAGCCAGGCGCAGTTGCCGCCGGCATCCGGGCAGCCTGCGGCTGTCACCGAGGCGTCGGTGGACACCGCCGCGATGGCCGTGGCCAGCGTGCCGGCGGTGGCCATGGCCGCCGCCAGCCGTCGCCAGGACGTGCGCCGCGCCAGCGCCACCCGCAGCCAGCAGGCCGCGCGCGTGGCCCAGCGCGATGACGCACCGCTGCGCGCGGTCGCCAGCCAGGCGCCGCTGACCCCGACCGTGCCGGCCGGCAGCGCGCGCAACCTGCCATTTGGCGAGGTCGGCAGCCTGCAGGCGCGGCCGTGGCCGCGCTCCAGCCTGGCGCCCGCCGCCGGTGGCGCCCTCAATGCCAGCTTCCCGGCGCATGCCGGTGGCGCCGCGTTCTATCCGTTCGAGCCGCGCCTGCAGGATGATCTGCCGGCGCCGCAGCGCCCGCGCGACTGAGCCGGGTAACGTCACACGCCCCGCCGCCAGCGGGGCGCTTCTTTCCCTTTCCATCCGACCCGGAGGTTGCCGTCCGATGACTCCCCGACTCCGCACACAGGCCATTGGCCTGTTCGCCCTGACCCTGCCGCTGGTGGCCTGCGCCCAACCGGCGCCGCCGACCGCCCCACCGCAGGCCGCCGCCGCTGCTGCGGCGCCGCGCGCACCGGCGCAACCGCTGGTCAGCGGCCTGCCTGACTTCACCAATCTGGTGGAACAGGTCGGCCCCGGCGTAGTCAACGTCGACACCACCATTGTCCGCAGCAACCGACAGGCACGCGGCGGCATGGGCCCGGGCGATGACGAGATGCCCGAGTTCTTCCGCCGCTTCTTCGGCCCGGATTTCCCGATGCCCGGGCAGGGGCCCGGCGGCCAGGACGGCGGGCCCAGCATCAAGGGCCGCGGGATGGGCTCGGGCTTCATCATTTCGCCTGACGGCTACGTGCTGACCAATTACCACGTGGTCGCCGACGCCAGCGAAGTGAAGGTCAAGCTCGGCGATCGTCGCGAGTTCACCGCCAAGGTGGTCGGCAGCGACCAGCAGTACGACGTGGCCCTGCTCAAGATCGACGGCAAGAACCTGCCGACCGTGCGTGTGGGGGATTCCAACAGCCTGAAGCCCGGTCAGTGGGTTGTCGCGATCGGCTCGCCGTTCGGCCTCGACCACTCGGTTACCGCTGGCGTGGTCAGTGCCCTCGGCCGCAACACCGGTGGGCCGGACCAGCGCTATGTACCGTTCATCCAGACCGACGTGGCGATCAACCAGGGCAATTCCGGCGGCCCGCTGCTGAATACCCGGGGTGAAGTGGTCGGCATCAACTCGCAGATTTTCTCGGCATCGGGCGGCTACATGGGCATCAGCTTCGCGATCCCGATCGATCTGGCGATGAGCGCGGTCGAGCAGATCAAGAAGACCGGCAAGGTCACCCGTGGCCAGCTCGGCGCGGTGGTCCAGGAAATCGACGGCCTGAAGGCACAGGCGATGGGGCTGCCCGACAGCCGCGGCGCGCTGGTCAACCAGATCGTGCCGGACAGCGCTGCGGCCAAGGCCGGGGTCAAGATAGGTGACGTGATCCGCACGGTGAACGGCGCGCCGGTCAACAGCTGGTCCGATCTGCCGCCACTGATCGGTGCGATGGCGCCGGGCAGCCGGGTCACCCTGGGCGTGATCCGCGACGGCAAGCCGCGTGACCTGAGCGCGACCCTGACGGCCCTGGCCGAGGATGCGCAGGGCAACGCCCGCAGCCCGTCCGCGGGCAATGACACGGCAGCCCCGCAGACCGGCGCCAATGCCCTGCTGGGGTTGGAGGTTGCCGACCTGACTGCGCCGCAGCGCAAGCAGCTGGGCCTGGAGACGGGCGAAGGCGTCCGCATCACCGCAGTGAAGGGCGAGGGTGCCCGGGATGCCGGCCTGTCCGGCGGCATGGTGATCCTGCAGGTGGCCAGCACCCCGGTCGGCAGCGTGGAAACCCTGAACCGTGCGCTTTCCGGGTACAAGAAGGGGGACGTGGTCATGCTGCTGGTCCGTACCGGCAGCGGCAACAGCGCCTTCGTGGCGGTCAAGGCCGGCCCGTAAGAACAGATGGCCGCCTTCACGGCGGCCCATGTGGTGTCCCCGAAGCCCCGCCCCGGCGGGGCTTCGGCCATTCCGGGGCTTGCCCGGACAGGCCGACCACGCGGTCACCCTCCGGGCATGCGATAATCGACCGTTACCCTGACGACGCCGCGCGCCGCCGCCACCTCTCTATGTCCTCTGATTCGATGCGGAACATCCGCAACTTCTCCATCATCGCCCACGTCGACCACGGCAAGTCCACGCTGGCCGACCGCATCATCCAGCTCTGTGGCGGCCTCCAGGCCCGCGAGATGGAAGCGCAGGTGCTCGACTCCAACCCGATCGAGCGCGAGCGTGGCATCACCATCAAGGCGCAGTCGGTGTCGCTGCCGTACGTGGCGAAGGACGGCCAGACCTACCATCTGAACTTCATCGACACCCCCGGCCACGTCGACTTCTCCTATGAAGTCAGCCGCTCGCTGGCCGCCTGCGAAGGCGCGCTGCTGGTGGTCGATGCGGCGCAGGGTGTGGAGGCGCAGTCGGTGGCCAACTGCTACACCGCGGTGGAGCAGGGGCTGGAAGTGGTGCCGGTGATCAACAAGATCGACCTGCCCACCGCCGATATCGAGCGCGCCAAGGCCGAGATCGAGGCCGTGATCGGCATCGATGCCAGCGACGCGGTCCCGGTCAGTGCCAAGACCGGCCTGAACGTGGTCGACGTGCTGGAAGCGATCGTGCATCGCATTCCGCCGCCGGTGCCGCGTGATACCGACAAGCTGCAGGCGCTGATCATCGACTCGTGGTTCGACAACTACCTGGGCGTGGTCTCGCTGGTGCGCGTGATGCAGGGCGAGATCAAGGCCGGCGACAAGCTGCAGGTGATGTCCACCGGCCGCAACCACCAGGTCGACAACGTCGGCGTGTTCACCCCCAAGCGCAAGGTGCTGCCGGCACTGCGCGCGGGCGAAGTGGGCTGGGTCACCGCCAGCATCAAGGACGTGCATGGCGCGCCCGTCGGTGACACCCTCACCCTCGCTGCCGACCCGGCACCGAAGCCGCTGCCGGGCTTCCAGGAAATGCAGCCGCGCGTGTTCGCCGGCCTGTTCCCGGTCGATGCCGAGGATTACCCGGACCTGCGCGAAGCGCTGGACAAGCTGCGCCTGAACGATGCCGCGCTGCGCTTCGAGCCGGAAAGCTCCGAAGCGATGGGCTTCGGTTTCCGCTGCGGCTTCCTCGGCATGCTGCACATGGAAATCGTGCAGGAACGCCTGGAACGCGAATACAACCTGGACCTGATCAGCACCGCGCCGACGGTGGTGTATGAAGTCCTGAAGACCGACGGCACGATCATCAACATGGACAACCCGGCCAAGCTGCCGCCGGTGAACCATGTGCAGGAGATCCGCGAGCCGATCATCCGCGCCAACGTGCTCACCCCCGAGGAGTACATCGGCAACATCATCAAGCTGTGCGAAGAAAAGCGCGGCAGCCAGCTCGGCATCAACTACCTGGGCAGCCAGGTGCAGATCAGCTACGAGCTGCCGATGGCCGAAGTGGTGCTGGATTTCTTCGACAAGCTGAAGTCGGTCAGCCGTGGCTATGCTTCGCTGGACTACCACTTCGTGCGCTTCGATGCCGGTCCGTTCGTGCGCGTTGACGTGCTGATCAACGGTGACAAGGTCGATGCGCTGTCGCTGATCGTGCACCGCAGCCATGCCGATCGTCGTGGCCGCGAGCTGTGCGAGAAGATGAAGGACCTGATCCCGCGCCAGCAGTTCGACGTCGCCATCCAGGCCGCCGTCGGCTCGCAGATCATCTCGCGAACCACGGTCAAGGCCATGCGCAAGAACGTTCTGGCCAAGTGCTATGGTGGCGACGTCTCGCGCAAGAAGAAGCTTCTGGAAAAGCAGAAGGAAGGCAAGAAGCGCATGAAGCAGGTCGGCCGCGTGGAAATTCCGCAGGAAGCCTTCCTGGCCGTGCTGCAGATGGACAACAAATAAGCCCCGAAACCGGCCTTCGGGCCGATCGTCCGGTGACGTTGCAAAGGACCCTGAATGAAACTGTTTGAGATCCTCCTGGTCGTGCTGACCCTGGCCTCCGGCCTGATCCTGCTGGCCGACAAGCTGTACCTGGCCAAGCGGCGCGCCCAGCGCGCCGGCCTGCTCGACACCGAGCCGGTGCTGGTGGACTACTCGCGTGCGTTCTTCCCGGTGCTGGCGATCGTGCTGATCGTGCGCAGCTTCATCGCCGAGCCGTACAAGATCCCGTCCAGCTCGATGATGCCGAACCTGCTGATCGGCGATTTCATCCTGGTCAACAAGTTCTCCTATGGCCTGCGCCTGCCGATCACCAATACCCGCTTCGTGCCGGTCGGCGATCCGGCCCGCGGCGACGTGGTGGTGTTCCACTTCCCCGGCCATGGTGACAACGACCCGGCCAAGGGCGAGAACTTCATCAAGCGCGTGATCGGCGTGCCGGGCGACACCATCGTGTTCGAAGGCGACGGCGTGATCCTCAACGGCGAACCGTTGAAGTACGACAACAAGGGCATCTACGCCGGCCATAAGGGCCAGGGCGAGGGCGCCAACCTGTTGGTCGAGCACCTGCCGGGCCGTACCCATACCGTGCTGGAGACCGACTATCCGCGTGGCCAGGGCCAGTGGACCGTGCCGGCCGGCAAGTACCTCGTGATGGGCGACAATCGCGACAACAGCGACGACGGCCGTTTCTGGGGCCTGCTTCCGGAAGAGAACCTGCGCGGCAAGGCGTTCCTGATCTGGCTGAACTGCCAGGGCTGGTTCTGCAAGGATGGCTTCGAACCGTCGCGGATCGGCTCGAGCATCAACTGACTTCACATCCACTCGCGTATCTGGGGAGAACGCAATGAAGACGATGAACACGCAGCGCGGCATGACCCTGACCTCGTTCCTGACGGTCCTGATCGTGGTTGGTTTCTTCCTCTACATCGGCATGAAGCTGTTCCCGATGTACCAGGAGTACTACGCGGTGCGCTCGGCGATGAAGAGCCTGGCCAAGGAACCCGGCATCGGCAGCATGGCGCCGGCCAACATCCAGGAGCTGTTCTTCAAGCGGCTGTACATCAACTACTCGGACAACGTGAAGCCGGCCAACGTCAAGTTCGACCGTCGCGACAATGGCTGGACCCTCAAGGTCAACTACGAAGTGCGCCGCCAACTGGTCGGCAACCTGGATGTGGTTGGCAAATTCGATTCTTCCCAGGACCTGACCCGTAGCGGTGCCGAATAAATCTTTCCAACGTGAAGACCTGATCGGTCACGCCTTCCGCGATCCAGGCCTGCTCAAGCAGGCGCTGACCCATCGCAGTGCCGGCGCGCCGCATAACGAGCGGCTGGAGTTCCTTGGCGACAGCATCGTCAACATGATGGTCGCCGAGGCGTTGTACCTGCGCTGGCCCAAGGCGGACGAAGGCGCGATGACCCGCGCCCGCGCCGAGCTGGTGCGCGAGGGTGCACTGGCGGTGATCGCGCGCACCCTGCAGCTGGGTGACCGGCTGACCATGGGGCCCGGCGAGATGAAGTCCGGCGGCCATCGGCGCGACTCGACCCTGGCCGATGCATTCGAGGCCGTGGTCGCGGCGATCTACCTGGATGCCGGCTTTGAAGCCTGCCGGGCGATGGTCCTGCCCTGGTTTGCCGCCTCGATGGAGGCGCTGCCGGCCACCGGGCGACCGGAGAAGGACCCCAAGACGCGCCTGCAGGAATGGCTGCAGGGCCGACAGAAGGCGTTGCCCCAGTACGAACTGGTGTCAGAATCCGGTGACGACCACGCCAAACACTTCCGGGTACGCTGCAACGTAGCCGACCCCGCCGCCAGTACCGAGGGCGAAGGCTCCTCGCGGCGGATTGCCGAACAACAAGCGGCTGCGGCCGTCCTTGAACAACTGGATTCCAAGTGAGCGAACAAACTCCCCATCATTGCGGCAGCGTGGCCGTCATCGGCCGCCCGAACGTGGGCAAATCGACCCTGACCAATGCCCTGGTCGGGGCCAAGGTCAGCATCGTGTCCAACCGGCCGCAGACCACCCGTCACCGCCTGCTGGGCATCGCCACCTACCCGGAAGGGCAGCTGGTGCTGGTCGACACGCCCGGCCTGCACAAGGTGCAGAAGCGTGCGATGAACCGGGTCATGAACCGCGCCGCGCGCGGTTCGCTGGAAGGCGTCGACGCCGGCCTGCTGGTGATCGAAGCCGGACGCTGGGACGAAGAGGACAGCCTGGCCTTCAACGTGCTGCGCGACGCCGGTATCCCGGTGGTGCTGGTGGTCAACAAGATCGACCGCATGAAGGACAAGGGCGCACTGCTGCCGTTCCTGCAGGAAGTGACCGCCGGCCGTGACTTCTCGTCGGTGCATCCGATTTCTGCGCAGAAGCGCAAAGGCCTGGAAGCCCTGGTCCGCGACGTGCTGGCACTGTTGCCGGAAGCCCCGCCGATGTTCGGCGAAGACGAAATCACCGACCGCAGCCAGCGTTTCCTGGCCGGCGAACTGGTGCGTGAACAGCTGATGCGCCAGTTGGGCGAAGAGCTGCCGTACGCCACTACGGTGGAGATCGAGCGCTTCACCGAGGACGGCAACCTGCTGCGCATCGGTGCGGTGATCTGGGTCGAGCGCGAAGGCCAGAAGGCGATCGTGATCGGCAAGGGCGGCACCCGCCTGAAGGAGATCGGGGCCAAGTCCCGCCTGCAGATGGAGCGTCTGTTCGGGGCCAAGGTGTTCCTGGAAACCTGGGTGCGCGTGCGTGAGGGCTGGTCCGATGACGAGGCCGCGCTGAAGGCCTTCGGCTACGAATAAGCCGCGACGGTCGCTTCGATGCTGATCGAGGACGACACCGGCTTCGTGCTGCATGCGCGGGCCTATCGCGAGACCAGCCTGCTGGTCGAGGTATTGAGCGCCGAGCACGGCCGTATCGGCCTGCTTGCGCGCGGCGTTTCCACTGCCAAGGGCCAGGTGCTGCGAGCGGCCCTGCAGCCCCTGCAGTGGATCCGCTTCAGCGCGCTGCAGCGTGGCGAACTGGCCCAGCTGCGCGGTGCTGAAGCGCTGGATGTGGCGCCGCGCCTGCTTGGCCAGGCCATGCTGGCCGGGTTCTATCTGAGTGAACTGACCCTGCGGCTGGCGCCACGCCAGGATCCGTTGCCGGAGTTGTACCTGGCCTACGGCGAAGCGCGTGCGCGCTTGGCTGTGGGTGCCGGATTGGCCTGGACCCTGCGTCGTTTCGAGCGCGAGCTGCTGGCAGCGCTGGGCGTGGGCTTCGATCTGGAGACCGCCAGCGATGGCCAGCCGATCGACCCGGCGGCGCGCTATGAACTGGACCCGCAGGAAGGGCCGCAGCGCCTGCTCAGTGAGCGTGGCGGCGAGCGTCGGGCGGCGGCTACCGGCTCGGCGCTGTTGGCGCTGGCAGCCGACGACGAACCCGACGCAGCCGATCTGGCCAGCCTGCGCCTGCCGATGCGGCGGGTGCTGGCTCATCATCTTGGCGCGCGCGGCTTGAAGTCGTGGGAGATGCTGGAGCAGCTGGCGCCCAGACGCTGAGGGGTGTTCGGCACGGCTTGCAGCCCTGCACCTGCCGAATCAACGTCAACGTCAACGGCAAGAGCTGGCTATCCGTGGGTAGGCGGGGTGGGGGGGGGGGGGGGGGGGGGGGGGGAA
>NZ_JBHZOP010000111.1:0-18809 GCF_042787595.1 Stenotrophomonas sp. YIM B13575
GGGCGTGAGCGCCAGGGATGGCGCGACCGAGCTTACATGGACGTACTTGCAGCGTCCCCCGCAACCGGACCCACCCCGCCATCCCCCAGGAAACCTGCTTCTGCTCTTGCTTCGGCTGTTGCCGTTGCTTTGGCCTCTGCGGGTGCCGGGCGCAGCCCGGCCGAATCCCCCCGTTTTTGCCGCATAATCAGCACATGACCGACGACCGCATCATCGGCGCCGGCGCCACCCGCGAGGATGACGCCGCCGACGCCAGCATCCGACCCAAGCGACTTGCCGACTATCTCGGCCAGGTGCCGGTGCGCGAGCAGATGGAGATCTACATCCAGGCCGCCAAGGGTCGTGGCGATGCGCTCGACCACGTGCTGATCTTCGGCCCGCCCGGCCTGGGCAAGACCACCCTCAGCCATGTCATCGCCAACGAACTGGGCGTGGCCCTGCGCGTGACCTCCGGCCCGGTGATCGAAAAGGCCGGCGACCTCGCCGCGCTGCTGACCAACCTGCAGCCGCACGATGTGCTGTTCATCGACGAAATCCATCGCCTGTCGCCGGTGGTGGAAGAAGTGTTGTATCCGGCGATGGAAGATTTCCAGATCGACATCATGATCGGCGAGGGCCCTGCAGCGCGCTCGATCAAGATCGACCTGCCGCCGTTCACCCTGATCGGCGCCACCACCCGCGCCGGCCTGCTGACCGCGCCGTTGCGCGACCGCTTCGGCATCGTCCAGCGCCTGGAGTTCTACAGCGTCGAAGAACTGACCCGCATCGTGCGCCGCTCGGCCGCGATCCTGGCCATCGACTGCACCGCCGACGGGGCAGGGGAGATCGCGCGCCGCGCGCGTGGCACCCCGCGTATCGCCAACCGCCTGCTGCGCCGCGTGCGTGATTACGCCCAGGTCAAGGCCGGTGGCCACATCGACCAGACCGTGGCCCAGGCCGCAATGCAGATGCTCAAGGTCGACCCGGAAGGCTTCGATGAGCTCGACCGTCGGCTGCTGAAGACGATGGTCGACTACTTCGACGGTGGTCCGGTCGGCATCGAGTCGCTTGCCGCGGCGCTGTCGGAAGAGCGCGGCACGCTGGAAGACGTGGTCGAGCCGTACCTGATCCAGCAGGGCTTCCTGATCCGCACCGCGCGTGGCCGCATGGCCACCCACAAGGCCTACCGGCACATGGGCCTGAAGCCGAAGAACCCGCCGCAGGATCTGTTTGCCGAGGTTCCCGATGTCAGTTGAACCCTCGGTTGAACCCCGATTCAGTTGGCCGACACGCATTTACTGGGAAGATACCGACGCTGGCGGGGTGGTCTACCACGCCCGCTACGTGGCCTTCATGGAACGGGCCCGGACCGAATGGATGCGTGCGCTGGGCTTCGGCCAGGAGCGCATGCGTAGCGAGCACGGCATGGTCTTCGCGGTGCGCTCCATGCAGATGGATTTCATCAAGCCGGCACGGCTGGATGACCAGCTGCAGGTCAGCGCCACCCTGGTCCAGCTGAAGAAGGCCAGCATGGTCTTCGACCAGCAGGTCCTGCGTGACGGCCAGCTGCTGCTGTCCGCGCAGGTCCGCATCGCCGCACTGGACGCGGCCAGTTTCCGCCCGCGTGGCATGGACGATTCCGTCCTTGCCGCGCTGCAACCCCACCTCCACCCCGAATCCGAACAGAACTCTTGAGGAACAACGGATGATCGCAACGCTCCTGGCCCTGCAGGCCACGGTCACCGAGGCTTTGCCGGCTGACGTCAGCAATGCCGCGACCCAGACCCTTGCCCAGGCCACCACCGGCGGCGGCATCAACTACCTCGAACTGATGGCCAAGGCCAGCCTGCCGGTGAAGATCATCGTGCTGGCGCTGCTGGTCGGCTCGTTCGTCAGCTGGGTGATCATTTTCCGCAAGGCCCGCATCTTCAAGCAGGCCACCCGCGAAGCCGACGAGTTCGAGAACCGCTTCTGGTCCGGTGCCGACCTGGGCAAGCTGTACAGCTCGGCCACCGACCGCAGCCGCAATGTCGGCGGCCTGGAAGCGATCTTCGAAGCCGGTTTCCGCGAGTACACCCGCCTGCGCGACAAGCGCCGGCTGGATGGCCGCGCCCAGCTGGAAGGCGCCCAGCGCGCGATGCGCACCACCTATACCCGCGAAGTCGACCAGCTCGAACGCAACCTGGAACTGCTGGCCAACATCGGTTCGACCGCCCCGTACGTGGGCCTGGTCGGTACCGTGTTCGGCATCATGGTGACCATGCACGACATGATCAGCAGCGGTGCCCAGGCCGGTATCGCCGCCGTCGCCCCGGGCATTTCCGAAGCGCTGTTCGCCACCGCCATCGGCCTGTTCGTGGCGATTCCGGCGGTGTGGGCCTACAACCGCTTCACCACCCGCGTGGAGCGCATGTCGGTGCGTTTCGAGACCTTCGCCGACGAGTTCAGCTCGATCCTGCAGCGCCAGAGCGCTGGCGACGAGTAAGCGCCAGACCCGGGAGTCCAAGCCATGTCCGCTGCCATCGGTCGCCGCAAGCGCCGCAAGCTGAAATCGGAAATCAACGTCGTTCCCTATATCGACGTCATGCTGGTGCTGTTGATCATCTTCATGGTCACCGCGCCCATGCTCACCCTGACCTTCGACGTCGACCTGCCCAATTCCAACGCCAAGGCGCTGGAAAGCAAGCAGGATCCGTTGATCGTCTCGGTGCGCCAGGACGGCCAGCTCAGCCTCAAGCTGCCCGACGCCAAGGAACCCACCGCCGTCACCGCCGAGGAACTGCAGGGCCACCTGTCCGGCATCGCCGCGCAGGACAAGGACGTGCGCGTGATCGTCGCCGCCGACCGTGCCGTGGCCTATGAGAAGGTCATCGCGGCAATGGATGTGATCAAGCGCGCCCACGTCGACAAGGTGAGCCTGGCCACCGATGCGAACTGACGTCCTGCCGCTACCGCACAAGCAGGAGCCCGGCTGGGGCCAGCCCCTGCTGCTGGCCGTGCTGGTGCACCTGCTGGTCGCGTTGATCTTCATCGGCGCCTGGCTGTGGTCGCCCCAGCGCAATACCGATGCCGCCGCAGGCGATCCCTCGGTCGAGGCCAGCCTCGCGCTGTCCGCCTCCGAGGCGGCTGCCGCGCGCCAGGCCCTGCGCCAGTCGGAGAAGCTGGAAGACCTGCCGCCGCCGGTGGCCGAGCCGATCCCGGTGCCGGAAGACACCATCCCGCCGCCGCAGCCGATTGAAGAGCCGCGCCCGCAGGACGCGCCCACGCCGCAGCAGCAACAGGCGCAGGAGCGCGTGGCGCAGCCTGACACCAAGGACCAGGACGCGGTCAGCGCGTTGGCGATCTCGCAGGAAAAGGCCAAGCAGGAGCAGGAAGCCAAGCGCCGCCAGGAGCAGATCGACCTGACCGAGCGCAAGCGCCAGGAAGAGGCCGAGCAGAAGCTGCGTCTGGCCAAGGAGCAGGAAGCGGACGCCAAGAAGAAGCAGGCCGAGCAGGAGCGTCTGGCTGCCGACAAGGCCGAGGCCGAGAAGCAGAAGAAGATTGCCGACATCCGTGCCCGCCGCGAGCAGGCCGAGAAGGAAGCCAAGCTGGCCGAGCAGAAGCTGCGCCAGGTCGCTGCCGCGCGCAATGCCGCAGGAACGGCCGTTGCCGGTACCAGCGGCGCCGCACAGCCGGCCGCCGGTGGTGGCGGCAGCAGTGACGACCTGTCTGCCAAGTACGCTGCGGCCATCCAGGCCAAGGTGCGCGATACCTGGACACGTCCGGACAGCGTACCGCTGGGGCAGAAGTGCCAGGTCACCATCACCCAGATTCCGGGCGGGCAGGTGCTGCAGGCCAAGGTGAGTTCCAACTGCGCCTATGATGAAGCGGGCAGGCGCTCGATCGAAGCGGCCGTTCTCAACGCCCAGCCGTTGCCATACCGGGGCTTCGAGAAGGTGTTCAACCGCACGCTCAATCTGACCTTCACTGCTCAGGACTGACAGAACAGAATGACCAACGCCCGCCCCCCGCGCTGTGGAGGACCCGCGACGAAGGGAGCCCTGCGTCTGTGTGCGTTCGCGCTGTCGTTGCCGATGGCGCTGTCGTTATCGGCAGCAGAGCACGCAGGCGCGCCCCGCAATGATCATCTGGCATTGCAGAAGGCCTACGCCGACGCTGTTCGCGCGCGGATCGTGGAGCATTGGTTTCGTCCAGCTTCGGTGCTGCCGGGCCAACGGTGCTCCGCGCGCGTCCTGCAGTTGCCCACCGGCACCGTCATCTCCGTAAAGACGCAGTCCGACTGCCAGTTCGATGCCGTGGGGCGGTCGTCTCTGGAGGATGCCGTCCGCAGGGCGCAGCCATTGCCCACCGAGGGATTCCAGTCTGTCTACGTGCGACATCTACAGCTGACCTTTGTCGCGGAGTAGCGGAGATCCTGCCTTTTCGTTAAAGGCGCGTGATTGCCTTGCCCCAAGTGACTCTCCTTTCACGTACCCTTGGTTCATGATTGCGAAGCGGTTCACTGCCGTTTTGTTATCCCTCGTTCCGGTTCCCCCTATTTGAGCGCTCCATGAAGAAGATGCCTCGCTGGCTTGCCATGTTTGCGGCCCTGTTGCTGCCCTTTGCTGCCGTCGCGCAGCAGAAGGGGCTGGATATCGACATCATCGGCGGCAACGCCTCCGCCCTCCCGATCACCATCGTGCCGATGCCCTACCAGGGTGCGGCCGGCGCTCCGCAGACCGATGTCGCCGGCGTGGTCCGTGCCGACCTCGAACGTTCGGGCCAGTTCCGCACGCTGCCTGAAGCGCAGATCGTGGAGAAGCCTACCCGTGGCGGTGACATCCAGTTCGCCACGTGGCGCGCGCTGAAGCAGAACTACATCGTCGTCGGCCGGGTCATGGATGCCGGTGCCGGCGCCTACCGCGTCGAGTACGAACTGTTCGACGTGCCCAAGGGCGAGCGCCTGCTGGGCCTGGCGATGACCGCACGTGGCAACGCCATGCGCGACGTCGCCCACCAGATGGCCGACGCCATCTACGAGAAGATCACCGGTGTCCGCGGCGCCTTCTGGACCCGCATCGCCTACGTGACCGCCAGCGGCAAGGGCGACGCCATGCGCTATGCGCTGATGGTCGCCGATTCCGACGGCTTCAACCCGCAGACCATCGTGCGTTCGGCCGAGCCGCTGCTGTCGCCGTCGTGGAGCCCTGATGGCAACAAGCTGGCCTACGTCAGCTTCGAGCGTGGCAATTCGGCCATCTACATCCAGAACATCTCCACCGGCGCCCGTGAACTGGTCACCAGCTTCCGCGGCATCAACAGCGCCCCGGCCTTCTCGCCGGACGGTCGCAAGCTGGCCCTGACCCTGTCGCGTTCGGGCAACCCGGAAATCTACGTGATGGATCTGGGCAGCAAGCAGCTGACCCAGCTGACCAACCACTTCGCCATCGACACCGAGCCGACCTGGGCCCCGGACGGCAGCGCGGTGTACTTCACTTCCGACCGCGGCGGCCGTCCGCAGGTCTACAAGGTCGGTGCCGGTGGTGGCAGCGCCGAGCGCGTGACCTTCCAGGGCAACTACAACGCCAAGCCCTCGGTGTCCTATGACGGCAAGAAGATCGCCGTTGCCCAGGGTTCGGGCAACAGCTACAAGATCGCGCTGATGGACAGCTCGCTGGGCTCGCCGCGCTGGAGCACGCTGTCGCCGGGTTCGCTGGACGAGTCGCCGAGCTTTGCGCCCAACGCAAGCATGGTGCTGTACGCCGCCCGTGAGGGTGGCCGTGGTGTGCTGTACGCCGTCTCGGCCGATGCGCGCGTGCGCCAGCGCCTGGTTCTGGCAGACGGTGATGTGCGCGAGCCGGCATGGTCCCCCTACCGTACCCAGCGCTAAAAGAGTGTTAATATTTTCTCTGTATTGAACCCCTCATCGGCTTAGGAGCCACAAAGGTATCGCCATGAACAAGTCCACCCGCGTTCTGCTTGTTTCCCTGCTGTCCGTGGCCGTCCTGGCCGGTTGCTCGAAGAAGGTCAAGGAAGAGCCGCAGGCTCCGGTCGATACCGGCACCTCGACCACCACCCCGACCGGTCCGTCCACCTCCGGCCTGTACGGCCCGGGCGATCTGGACACCGACGCCTGCCTGCGTCAGCGCGTTGTCTACTTCGACCTGGACAAGGAAGACGTGAAGCCGGAATTCCAGGCCATCATGGCTTGCCACGCCAAGTACCTGCGTGACCGTCCGTCCTCGCGCATCACCCTGCAGGGCCACACCGACGAGCGCGGTTCGCGCGCGTACAACCAGGCCCTGGGCGAGCGTCGTGGCAACGGCGTCAACTCGGCGCTGCAGGCCAACGGTGGCTCGGCTTCGCAGCTGACCGTCGTGTCCTACGGTGAAGAGCGTCCGGTCTGCACCGAGTCGAACGAGTCCTGCTGGTCGCAGAACCGTCGCGTCGAAATCGTCTACACCGCGCAGTAATCCATGCGCCTTGGCATCAAACTGATGCTGGTCGTTGCGGCAGCCCTCGTGGCTGCCGCACCGGCGCATGCACAACGTCAGAGTCTGGCCGACCGTGTAGGTTCGCTCGAGCAGCAGATGTACAACAACAGTGCCAACCAGGACCTGTTGAACCAGATCAACCAGCTGCGGCAGCAGGTCACCAGCCTGCAGGCCTCGATCGAGCAACTCCAGCACGACAACGCCCAGCTCAAGCAGTCCGCCCAGGATCAGTATCTGGATCTGGACAGCCGCCTGAACCGGTTGGAAGGGGGCTCTGCCGCCCCGGCCCTGCCTGCTGTTCCGGCGAGCGCACCGAAGGCTCCTGCAGCCCCGGCAAAACCCGCAGCGGCGGCCACTTCCGAGCGGCCGCCCTCCGTCCATGGTGACCCGGGCAGCCTGGCCGTCACCGGTGACGAGCGTACGTCCTACAACGTGGCTTTCGATGCGTTGAAGGCCGGCAAGTACGATGATTCGGCGCAGCTGTTCCTGAGCTTCCTGGAGCTGTATCCGAACGGCGTCTACGCCCCCAACGCGCTGTACTGGCTGGGCGAGAGCTATTACGCCACCCGCAATTTCCCGATGGCCGAGTCCCAGTTCCGCGAACTGCTCTCGCGCTATCCCACCCACGACAAGGCCGCAGGTGGCCTGCTCAAGGTCGGCCTCTCGCAGTATGGCGAAGGCAAGGTCGACCAGGCCCAGCAGACGCTGGAGACCGTCGTGGCGCAATACCCGGGCTCGGATGCCGCGCGTACCGCGCAGGACCGCCTGCAATCGATCCGCCTCGGCAATCAGATCCGCTGATCCGCTGACCGGGCGTACAATACGCCCCCTGGCGCTGGGCTGACTCCCGGCAGCCTCCTGTAGAGCCGAGCCCATGCTCGGCTGCTTTCGTTTCCGGCGCCGGGACATCCGTCGCCCGCCCCATGAAGAATTGTCTGCCATGACCGCCGTCACTCCGTCCAACGCCGTCGCCACGCCCAGCGAGATCGTGCAGTCGCCACTGCCGCGCCTGAAGATCACCGAGATCTTCACCTCGTTGCAGGGCGAAGCCGATACCGCCGGTTGGCCGACCGTGTTCGTGCGCCTGACCGGTTGCCCGCTGCGCTGCCAGTACTGCGACACCGCTTACGCCTTCCACGGCGGAACCTGGTGGGACATCGACGACATCGTCACCGAGGTGCTGGCCCAGGGTGTGCGCCATGTCTGTGTGACCGGCGGCGAGCCGCTGGCACAGAAGCGCTGCCTGGTGCTGCTGCAGAAGCTGTGCGACGCCGGCCTGGATGTGTCGCTGGAAACGTCCGGTGCGCTGGACGTCAGCGCGGTCGATCCGCGCGTATCGCGCGTGGTCGACATCAAAACCCCCGGCTCGGCCGAAGTCGCCCGCAACCGCTGGGAGAACCTGCCGCTGCTGACCGCGCGCGACCAGATCAAGTTCGTGATCTGCAACCGCGAAGACTACGACTGGGCCAAGGCCATGGTCGCCGAGCACCAGCTGGTGCAGCGCACGATGGTGTTCTTCTCGCCCAGCAAGGGCGAGATTACTGCCCGCCAGCTGGCGGACTGGATCGTGGAAGACCGGTTGCCGGTGCGCTTCCAGATGCAGTTGCATAAGATTCTCTGGAATGACGAACCGGGCCGCTGAGCCCGTCCGTTGTTCCTTGATGTAGTTCCGGCGCGGGACAGCGTGCTGGCTTTTCCCCCAAACCGGATGATTTACCCATGAAGAAGGCAGTCGTGCTTCTCTCCGGCGGCATGGATTCAGCCGCCGTCATCGCCATGGCCCAGGAACAGGGCTTCGCCGTGCATGCCCTGAGCGTGCGTTACGGCCAGCGCCATACCTCCGAGCTGGATGCCGCCGCACGCGTGGCCAAGGCGCAGGGCGTGATCGTGCACAAGACCGTGGACGTGGACCTGCGCAGCATCGGCGGCTCGGCGCTGACCGACGACATCGACGTGCCCGAGGCGGGCGGCGAGGGCATCCCGGTCACCTACGTGCCGGCGCGCAACACCATCATGTTGTCGCTGGCCCTGGGTTGGGCCGAAGTGCTCGGTGCCAACGACATCTTCTGCGGCGTCAACGCCGTGGACTACTCCGGTTACCCGGATTGCCGCCCCGAGTTCATCGCCGCCTTCCAGACGCTGGCCAACCTGGCGACCAAGTCGGGTGTGGAAGGCGCGGGCATCACCGTGCATGCGCCGTTGCAGTTCCTCAGCAAGGGCCAGATCGTCAGCGAAGGCGTGCGACTGGGCGTGGACTTCGGTCTGACCGTGTCCTGCTACAACGCCGATGCCAACGGCGCCGCCTGCGGCCACTGCGACGCCTGCCGCCTGCGCGCGCAGGGCTTCACCGAAGCCGGTGTGGCCGACCCGACGCTGTACGCCTGATCGCCTCTGGTAGTGCCGGCCGCTGGCCGGCTTCCCCCGCAGGTGCGAACTGAACCCCGGTAGCTGCGAACTCCACCCTGGTGGGTGCGAACTGAACCCCGGTGGGTGCGAACCGTTGGTTCGCACTGGCTGACCGGCCGGGCAGCTCTGACTCTGGTGGGTGCCAACCTTGGTTGGCACTGTGCGCCGGGCATGGCCCGGCGTTACCGCTGCTGCAGCCACCCCGACGCCTCGATAAACCCCCGCACCGCTGCAGGATCCTCGTAATCCAGCTCGATCATCCGTGCGATCGCCGCCTGCTCATCCGGCTGCTGGCGCATGTACTCCTGCGCGATCCGGTAACCGGCGTAGTACCCCACATCGCTCACCCCGAACGCATTGCGGGCGCTGTTGTACAGCCAGTTGTCCAGGTCATCGCCATCCATCTCGGCGATGAAGCGAACGCGGATCTCCGATTCGTGCAACGGCCCATAGGCATACAGCGGCAGCGCCGGTCGGCGCCCGCTGATCCGCTCGGCCACGTACTCGGCCACGCCCTCGCGCACCGCGTACTGCGCGAGCGAACCGGTGGTCTCGCGCTGCTGGGTATGCACGTACTCATGCAGGTTGTTCTGTGCGTTGTTCGCACCGGGATTGCTGTCGTAGAAGACCCGCAGGCGACTGCGCAACGGCTCCGGCAGTTCACTGACATCCACGCTTGCATCGCCCAGTGCCATCTCCGCGCCGATCAGCACCTGGTTGCCCAGCGTGGTGCCACCCGTGCGCAGTACGCCCACGGCATAGGTGATGCTGGCCGGGCGCAGGGCGGGGTAGAGCGTGCGGAACGCCGCCAGATCCCGCTCCAGCGTGGCGCTGGCCTGCTGTGCGTTGGCGGTCAGCGGCCGTACCGAGGCCCAGAAGCGCGGCCACGCCAGCATGGCGTCGGCGTACTCGGCGGCGGTGTAGTTGCGCACCTTCATCAGCGCATGCAGGCCGGGGCTGCCCGGCGCGACATAGCGCTGCTGCACCAGAGCCACCCGCTGCGCGGCATCGGGCTCGGCAAGTACCGCATCGTAGGTAGCCCAGAAGCGGTCGATATCGCCGGTCCGCACCTGTGTAGGCGATGCTGCAGAGGCGGCAAACGGCAGCAGCAGGGCGAGCATCAGCGGCAGTGGCAGACGCATCCATCGCTCCGGGGCAGGGTCGCAGCTGAGATGCTGCGGGCGCCGGAAAGGTTTAGACGCCCGCAGCCCGGCAACTTCGTAGATCCCCGACTTCACCCAGCCCCGCAAAGTACGGTAGAATGCCCACCCCGCCGAAAGGCCGGGGCCTTGCATGGGCCGTTAGCTCAGTCGGTAGAGCAGAAGACTTTTAATCTTTTGGTCGATGGTTCGAATCCATCACGGCCCACCATTGCAGGCAATGACTTCGGTCATCCAGAAAGGCACCGCGAAGCGGTGCCTTTTTTGTTGCAGAACCTGAGCTCCTACTTGGACGTCGCGCCCTGGGAACGGGCCGCCTCGCGGTCTGCCTCGACCTTGGCGGCCGCCTTCGCAGCACGTTCCACTGCGGCGCGTTCAGCATCGAACCGGGCCTGCCGCTGGGCGCTGTAATTGCGCTCCAGTTCCAGCGAGGCAATGAAGCTGTCGGGGTGCTTGGCGGCGCACGCCTGCTGCACCAATTGCACGGCATGGTCGGACAGGCCGGGTTGGATGTTGCCGAGCAGGCAGTCGGCGTACGGTACGGGCGCAGCCGGGCTTGCGGCCAGCGCGGCAATGATCATGGCATTCAACATGCGAACCTCCTTGTGTCAGTGTCGATGGAACTCGGGACGAACCCGGCCCGAGTATGGGCTGGATTGTGGTGCAGGTGCGCCTACTCAGGCCGGATATCCCGGCACACCAGCTCCGCCAGTCCCCGGCAGGCGAAGAACAGCCCTTCGACCACGCCGTCATCCAGATATCGGTCCGGCGTTGCCATCGATCGGCAGCGATCGGCGGCATGCAGCATCTCTGCCACGGTCAGCATGCCGACGGCGGCCCGCTCCACGCGTGACAGTGCCACCCTGCGCCCTGCGGGAAGGCTTGCATCAGGCCAGGGCTGGCCGTCTGCACCTTCGCCCGCCCGGATGCGTTCGAGGCAGCCCAGGAAGGTGCTCAGTTCGGGTATGGGGTTGTCATCGTCGTCGTTGACGCTGGCGGCATATGAGGCATAGGGCGGACCTTCAGTCATCTCGGCTTCCTCGGCTCTGCGATGGGAATGCCACCGCGCAGAGCGGGTGGCGGACGGTGCGTGGCTGCAAGCCGGGATGATTAGAGCCATTGACCGGCGGGCACGAAGGCCCCCACGCACCGCCCGCCATAAAGGCCGACGGATTACCCGCCGGCACCATTGAAAAATGATGCCGGCGGGCAAGCGTAAACAACGGCTCGAAAATCATCACGGGCTTGCAGGCCCGGTGCCACCCGTTGTCGGTGGCGCAGCATGGTGTTTACGCCCGCGCTTGGATTTCAATCAGAAATTTCCGGAAGGACATGCGGAATCCAGGCGCGCGACGATGGTGGCGCAGGCCTGTCATGCGCAGCAAGCGTCAGTACACGACGCATTCGTTTCCGCGCGTGGTCGATCACGTTGAAGAATGCCGGAAACCGCATATGGCGGCGCATCTGTCGTGATCCAGCAAGTGTAAAGCTGGCTTCGCTTTCGCCGTCAATGTTCGCTGTGCGTTGCTATTTACCCACCGCATTTCGGTGCGGGTGCGACGGTAGAGGCGTCCTTGGCGGTTCAAACGCGACACGTGGCGGTGCACGCGCGGTATGGGCGGGCCGTACCCGGGCGTGAGTCACGGCAAGTCATCTACGCATGGCGTGGATCTACGCATCCGGCAGGGATGTTAGGCATGTCGCAGCCGCCAACGCTTGCCTCCGGACGCTATGCTCGGCGTCTTTCCTTGGATGGGTCGCCTCAATGCGCTTGATCGTACTGTCGCTGTTGTTGTCCGCTGTCTCCGCCGCGCCGCTGATGGCCGCCGAACCGGCGTCGCAGCCGGCGGTCGCTTCGCCGCTGGCCATCGGCGAAACCTTCACCATCGAATCGAAGGCACTGGGCGAAACCCGTCGCATCAACGTCTATCGCCCGCAGCCGTGGGGCCTGGACCCGAAGACGCCGCTGCCGGTGCTGTACATGCCCGACGGCGGCATCGGAGAGGACTTCCTGCACGTGGCCGGGCTGGTGCAGGTGCTGACCGGCAACGGCAGCATGCGCCCGTTCCTGCTGGTGGGCATCGAAAACACCGAACGCCGCCGGGACATGACCGGCCCCAGCAATGTCGCGGAGGATCGGAAGATCGCGCCGCGCATCGGTGGCTCGGCGGAATATCGCGATTTCCTGCGCGATGAACTGATGCCGCAGGTGCGCCAGCGCTACCCGACCACCGACGAGCGCGCGCTGATCGGCGAATCGCTGGCGGGCCTGTTCGTGGTCGAGACGCTGCTGCAGGAACCGACCTTGTTCAACAGCTACATCGCGCTTGACCCCAGCCTGTGGTGGAACCGCGGCGCCTTGCTGTCTGGCGCAGGCAAGCAGTTACCGTCAGTTGCCCGCAGTGGCGCGCGGCTGTTCCTGGCCAGCAGTGGCCAGCCGGAACTGGCCGCGTCGAGCGCGCGCTTGGCGGCGGTGTTGCAGCAGGCATCACCGGCAACGTTGGTGAAGTACCAGCCACTGCCGGAAGAGACCCACGCGACGATCTATCACCCCGCGGCGCTGCAGGCCCTGCGGACGCTGTTCCCGGCACCGCCGCCGGCTTCGCCCTGAGAGTGGCTTGGCGTATGGCAACGCGGCGTGTGAGGATGCGGTAGCGGCGCCACCTGCGTGCGCCGCCCGCAACGGGAGAGCGAACGGATGCAGCGTGTGCGTGGATGGAGTGTGGCGGTCTGCCTGGCCGTGAGTGGTTGTGCGATGGCGGTGGCTCCGCCAGCCGTGCAGGATGAAGCGAAGGAGAGCGCGGCCACCGCTGTGCCGGGCGTGGTGCTGCCGGGTACCGAAGCGCTGCGCGTGCACGATCCTGTTGGTCGTGATTATCCGATCTGGGTGGCGCTGCCGGCCGACTATGCCGCGCATCCTGAGAAACGCTACCCGGTGCTGTACGTGACCGATGCGCTGTACAGCTTCCCGTTGGTGCGCAGCGTGCGCAACCTGGTGGGGCAGCAGGGCGTCAACATCGAGGATTTCATCCTGGTCGGGTTGCCGCCGCAGGAAGGCCTGACGTCCAAGCAGAGCCGCTCGCGCGATTACACGCCCAGCAACCCGGCGCGCACGCCAGCCAGCTACTACAGCGATGATGTTACCTACGGTGGTGCCGCGCACTATCGCGACTTTGTGGCTGCGCAGGTGTTGCCGATGGTCGATGCGCGCTACCGCACCGATCCCGCCCGTCGCGTGTTTGCGGGTCATTCCTATGGCGCGCTGTTTGGTGCTTACGTGCTGACGACCCAGCCGGACATGTTCAGCACCTACATCCTGTCCAGCCCGTCGCTGTGGTTCGACCAGCGTCTGTTGCCGCGCATGCAGGACGCCGCCGTCATCCCGGCGCAGCCGACCCGCGTGCTGTTGTCAGTGGGCAGCTACGAGACGGTCAAGGAAGGGCCGCGCTACTCCACCGGCAACGACATGCTGCGGCAGGCCGCCGACTTTACTGCCCAGCTGCAGCGCGGTGGCCGCAAGCTGCAGGTGGAGAACATCGTGATTGATGGCGAAGACCATCTCACTGTGTATCCGCGCGTGATCACCCGCGCGCTGCTGCAGGTACTTCCGGGCGAAGGACCGTATACCGGCGGTTGACGGCCAATTCCATCCACGCATGGCGTGGATCTACTGCGATGCGCACCGTTGTGTGAACGGAAAATGCTGCCAGTAGATCCACGCCATGCGTGGATGGGACCTTACGCTGCCTGTGCATCCGCCCCGGTCAACACGCCGACATCCGCATGGCGGAAGCACAACCGGATCGCATCCAGCAGCTCGCTCATGTTGTAGGGCTTGGGCAGGAAGTGGATGCCGTCCTGCAGCTGCGGCAGCACAGCGTGCTGGTCCATGCCCGAGGTCACCAGAATCGGCAGCTCGGGATACAGGCTGCGCACGCGGTTGGCGGCCTCGATGCCACTGACCGGGCCGAGATTGACGTCGGTGAACATCAGGTCGAAGCGCTCTCCCGCCGCCAGCAGGCCCAGTGCGGCTTCGGCGCTGCTCACGCCTGCGACGTGGCAGGCCTGGCTCTCCAGCGCCATCCGGCTCAGTTCACGGGTTTCCTCGGCGTCTTCGATCAACAGGACGCGTGGTTCAACGTGGCGCTTGGACAGCAGCATGACGCAACAACTCCGGACGGCAGGGCATGGAAGGCGCGCAAGTATGCGCAAGCCCCCAGTGAGCCCCGTGTGCAGGATCGGCTAAGTGGGCGTTACAGGGCGTTGTTGCGTTGGCGGCGCACATGCCAGGCCAGCGCTGCCACCGCCAGCAGGCGCAGTGCACCGGGCGGCGGGAAGCAATGCTCATGTGCGGGCTCCGGGCACGGTGATGGCGCAGAGTGGGACCGGGCCGGGGTGGCGGCACGCGGCGGAAGTCCTTGTGACATCGTTCATGCGTTGCCGCACAGTCATCCGCACGCAGGTACAGTCGAGGCCAGACCGACAGGAGCAATGCGAATGCTGTGCCCCGTGTGCAAGACCCAGACCCTGCAGATGGCCGAGCGCCATGGCATCGAGATCGACTACTGCCCCAGCTGCCGTGGTGTATGGCTGGATCGTGGCGAACTGGACAAGATCATCGAGCGCGCCACCGATGGTGCAGGTGCCGCCATGCCGCCGCCAGGGCCCGCGCCTGTGCAACCGCAGGCCGCGCCGCCGCCGGTGATGCACCGCGATACCCGTCATCTCGGCCAGCGCCATGATGACAACCGTGGCCAGTACAGCCAGGGCTACAAGAAAAAGAAGAAGGAGAGCTTCCTCTCCGAACTGTTCGATTTCTGACGCCGCTCAGGGTCGGCGCAGGATGAATTCGCGGTCGCGGCTGTCGCCGACGATGAAGTCATATTCGCCGGCCTTGCTGCAGCCGTAGCGCGCGTAGAAGCGCTGCGCGCCGAAGTTCTCTTCCCACACGCCCACCCACAGGGTGCGGCGCTGTGGCTGGTCCAGCCAGGCCATCAACGCATCCATCAGGCGCGCGCCGTGGCCACCATTCTGGTGGCTGGCCAGGATGTACAGGCGCTTGAGTTCGATGTCGCCATCGCGCGCGTCCGCATGCGGCAGGGTGTTGGCACCGGCGGCCAGGTAGCCCACTACCGTTTCACCCTCCAGCAACAGCCACACCGCGCTGCGCGGGTCGGACAGTTCGAGCCGCTGCGGTGCGCTGCCGTAGTGATCCTGCAGGAAGCGGTGCAGGTCCTGCGGCGGGTAAGAATCGCCCCAGGTTTCGGTATAGGTGGCGATGGCGATCGCCGACAGGGCGTCGACGTCGGCCAGGGTGGCGCGGCGGATGTGCAACGACATGGTGCAGCCTGCAATGGAACGTGCGGCAGTGTAGCCGGCCCCGGCGGTTGCCGGGGCTGGCTGCTGCTCACGATCCGCTGCTCAGAACCACATGCGGATGCCGGCGACCCAGCGCGTATCGCGTGCGTGGTCGCCTGCATAGTCCGCCGTGTCGCCGAACGCGCGCTCGTGGCTGATGCCGATGTACGGCGCGAAGCGGCGGCTGAACTCGTAGCGCAGGCGCAGGCCGGCTTCGACCTTGTTGAGGCCGCGGCCGATGCCGTACTCGGGTTCATCCTTGCTGGCCACGGTCGCTTCCAGCAGGGGCTGCAGGATCAACCGGTTGGTCAACAACACGTCGTATTCGATCTCGGCCTTGGCCATCAGCTGGCCACCGGAACCGGCATACAGCGTGGCCGAGCTTTCGAACTTGTACGGCGCCAACCCCTGGATGCCGATCGCCGCCCAGGTGCGTGAATCGGCGGGGCGGAAGTCCTGGCGCACGCCGACCAGTACGTCCCACCACGGCGAAATGGCACGCCCGTACAGTGCTTCCACGCCCGACGATTCCGTGCGGCCTTCGCTGCGTTCACCATCGGTGCGCAGCCACAGGCGGTTGATGTTGCCGCCGATCCAGCCGCTGGCCTCCCAGGCCTGGCCGTTGCCGTTCTTTCCATCCCAGTGCTCTAGGCGATCGATCAGCAACAGGCTGTGGATCTCCGGGGCGTGCTCCATCGCACCATGCGCGATGGGTGGGAACGCGGCTGCACGATCGGCATCGGTGGGGACCGGGATCGGCTCGCGTGGCTCGGCCGGCGCGGGCGTGCCGTGGCCCATTGTCGAATGATCCATCGCGCCATGGTCCATCGTTGAATGGTCCATCGCACCGTGGTCCATCTTCGCGTGGTCCATCTTCGAATGATCCACGTCGGCAGCTGCCGCTGGTGTGGTATCGGCAGGAGGCGAGGGCGCTGCCATGTCATGACCGGCATGGGACTGCGCGAACGCGGGCAGCGCGGCCAACAGGCCGAGCGTCAACAGGCTCGGAGCAAGCAGGGAGCGGCTCATTCTTCGATCCTCACTTCGCGCATCATGCCGGCTTCCATGTGGTACAGCAGATGGCAGTGGTAGGCCCAGCGACCGAGTGCATCGGCGCGCACGCGATAGGTGCGGCGGGTGCCGGGCGGCATGTCGATGGTGTGCTTGCGCACCTGGAATTCACCCTGTGCGTTTTCCAGGTCGCTCCACACGCCATGCAGATGGATCGGGTGCTGCATCATGGTGTCGTTGACCAGCACGATGCGCATGCGCTCGCCGTAGTTCAGGCGCAGCGGCTCGGCACCGGCGAAGGGAATGCCGTCGAACGACCAGGAGAACTTCTCCATGTGGCCGGTCAGGTGCAGCTCGATTTCGCGACCGGGCTCGCGGCCGTCGGGGTCGTCGAACAGGCTGCGCATCGCACCATAGGTGAGCACCTGGCGGCCGTTGTCGCGCAGACCGATGCCGGGGTCGTCCAGTTTCGGCTCGGTGGCCGAGCTCTGCATGTCCACCAGCGGGTTGTTGCGCTCGCTGGCCGGATGCTTTGGCGCCTTGCTGGCGGTATCGCCGCCACCATGCGCACCGTGACCCATGCTGGCGCCGCAGCCGCCTTCCATGCCCTTCATTGCTGCCATGTCGTGGCCGCCGTGGCCCCCGCCGCCCATGTCATGACCCATGTCGCTCATCGTCAGCAGCGGGCGCGGGTCGCGCGCGGGAATCGGTGCCTGCAGGCCATGGCGCACGGCGAGGGTGCCGGCGGCATAGCCGGTGCGGCCCATGTCCTGGCAGAAGAGGGTGAAGGCATCCTGGCCGCTGGGTTCGACCAGTACGTCGTAGGTTTCGGCCGGGGCGATGCGGAACTCGTCGATGCTGACCGGATGGATGTACTGGCCGTCGGCGGCGACCACGGTCATCTTCAGGCCGGGGATGCGTACGTCGAAGTAGGTCATCGACGCGCCATTGATGAAGCGCAGCAGCACCTTTTCGCCACTGCGGAACAGCCCGGTCCAGTTGCCGGCTGGCGCCGTGCCGTTCATCAGGTAGGTGTAGGTGTGCGCGTTGATGTCGGAGATGTCGCTGGGCGTCATCCGCATCCGGCCCCACATGCCGCGGTCGGACAGCGCGGCCGACCAGCCATCGCGACGGGCGTCGCGCAGGAAGTCGGGCAGGGTGCGCTTGTAGTAGTTGTCGTGCTCGGCGAGCTTCTTCATGCGCCGGAACAGCGCGCCAGGATCCATGTCGGTCCAGTCGGACAGCATGATCACGTGCTCGCGGTCATGCCGGTAGGGCGCCGGTTCGGCCGGGTCGATGATCAGCGCACCGTACAGCCCCGCCTGTTCCTGGAACAGCGAATGGCTGTGATACCAGTAGGTGCCGGACTGCTTGAGATCGAAGTGGTAGTGGTAGGTCTCGCCCGGGCCGATGCCGTTGAAGCTCAGGCCGGGCACGCCATCCATGTTGGCCGGCAGCAGGATGCCGTGCCAGTGGATGGAGGTCGGGTGCTGGCCGAGCGTGTTGCGCACGAACAGGTCCACGGTCTGGCCTTCGCGCCAGCGCAGGATCGGTGCCGGCAGCGAGCCGTTGACGGTGATCGCCGGGCGGGTGCGGCCGGTGAAGTTGGCCAGCGACTCGCCGATGGCCAGTTCAACGCGGGTATCGCTGATGACTGCCGGCGCGCCGGCCAGGCGTGGCGCGGCAGAGGCGGCGGCGAGCGCACGCTGCGGAACGCCGGCTGCGGCGATGCCGGCAACCACGCCGCCAGCGGCGATGCCCTGCACGAAAAGACGACGCGACGGCATGGGCACAGCGCCCGGGCCGGGAGGAATACGGGTACTCATGGTGGTGACTCCAAACACGGAAAGACGCCAGCGCAGGGCCGGCTTCAGTGCGCAGCGCGCACGAGGCGTGTTGGATCAGCCGATGGGAGGGCGTGAGATCGGCGGCAGCGGCGGTGCCGGGCGGCCGTTGGCAGGCATCGGCTGCGGGGTCAAGGAAAGACCGGGGCCGGCCAGGAACGGTAGTGCCTGCACCGCCAGCAGCGGATGCTGGGCGCAGCTGCGCACGCAATCCTTGATCTGGCAGTGCGCGTCATGGGCGGGGGCCTTGGCCTGCGGCGCCTCGTCGGCGGTCATGCCGGCGTGGTGATGGCAGTCCGCGTCGCCCTCATCGGTCATGGCTGAGGTCATCGCATGGGCCATGCGACCCATGTCCTCGTGTCCGCTGGCCATGGCCGCGTTCAGCCCGTTGAGCAACAGGCTGAGCATGAGCAGGACACGGAGCAGGGTCGAGGCGAGGGACATGGCGTCAATTTAGCCGCAAGCGGGGCCGGATGCACTTCATGCTGAATGGTGTGTTCAAGGTTGGACCCGCACCAATGTAGAGCCGAGCCCACGCTCGGCTGCTTCTGCGGCAAGGGCAGCCGAGCGTGGGCTCG
>NZ_JBHZOP010000112.1:0-26948 GCF_042787595.1 Stenotrophomonas sp. YIM B13575
CGGCGATGCGGCCCCAGCGACGCTCGCGCACGGACTGCGCGAGCGTCGCCCCGGCCGCAACCACACGCACCACCGCGGCCTCGATGTCATCCACCACCCAGTCCAGATGCAGCGGCGTCCAGTGGCGCTCGTAGTCGCGCACATCGCCGTCTTCGGTCGCTGCGCTGCCGGCGTCGTTCTGCAGCAGGTACAGCGGCGTTGGCCCGCCGAGCAGTTCCACGGCGCCCGGGCCGAGGCGGCGGCCGGCCCGCAGGCTGAAGGCTTCGGTGTAGAACGCTTCGGCCGCTGCAACATCGGGGACGTCGAGGTTGACGATGAAGGACATGGTGACGGAGTTCATGGGGACTTTCGTCATGTTGTTGGACGCGGATGTGATGTCTAGGATCGAACTGTAGTTCCAGACCGGGTGCCTCGTCGTTCCGACCGGTGGCCCCGTTGCCAGGGAGGATTCCATGCGGAACCTGGAAGTGGAAGCGCGAGTACGCAAGCTGGAGCAACGGGCAGGCCGATGGCGCTGGCTGCTGGTGGCAGCACCCGTGCTGATGATGTCGATCATGCTGGCCGGTCGTGGTTCTGCCCGGCCGGAGGCCGGCATTGCTGCGGAGATCCGCACCCATCGCCTGATCGTGCTTGACCACCAGGGCCGCAAGCGCGTGGAGATCGGTGAGGACGCGCCGGACCTGGACATCAAGCGCAATGCGCGGGTGGCGGGGTTGATCATCTTCGACGGCAATGAACAGGAACGCGGAGGCATGGTGACTGCCGACGATGGCAGCGCCACGGTTGCTCTCGATGCACCGCGCGGCGTTGGCTATCGCGTGTCGGATCGGGCCGGGATGAAGGTGGGAGCGGACGGTTCGGCGTTCATCGGTGTCCTGTCCAACGCCGGTGGCTTTGCTGCCAGGCTGGTCGCGCAGGGGGCGGAAGGACAGCTGGAGCTGAACCACGTGGCTTCTGCCGAAGTCGCAGCCTCCACCCGTGTGATCCAGGTGGAGGCTGAGAGCAGGTGACGGACCCATCACAGGGCCAAACAAGGAGCACTACATGCATGAGCAGGATATAGCCGCACGCCTGGAACGCCTGGAGCACAGGCTGCGGCGCAGGAATCTGCTGGCAGTCTCGATGTTCGTACTGGGCGCATCGTTGGCCCTGGTCGGGACCAGTGTGGCCACGCCCGATGCGGGCGTGGTGCCGGAGATCCGTACCTACAAGTTGACCGTGCTCGACAGTGAAGGGCGCACGCGCGTGCAGATTGCCGAGGATGCGGATGATGTCGCGCGCAACTCGCGCGCAACGGGAATGACGATCTACGATGCGAAAGGCGATGAGCGCGGTGGCATCGGCACCATGGCCAATGGCAGCGCGGTGATGGCGCTGGATGCGCCGGTTGGCGTGGGCTACAAGGTTCGTGATCGGGCGGGCATGAGGGTCGCGCCCGATGGCACCGCCGTGATCACGGCGCTGTCCAACGAGGGCAGCTTTGCCGCCAGCCTGGTGGCGCAGGGCAACCAGGGGCGGCTTGAGCTGAGTCGCAAGGATTCGGCCAAGGGTGAGATCAGTACCCGGGTGCTGACCTTTGACGCGGACTCGACCAAGGTGGAGAAAGCACCTTGATGTGCCCGGTGGCGAGGAGCGCACCGCATCCACGCGTGGCGTGGATCTACTGTGCGAGCGGGTAGTCGAGGTAGCCTTCGACGCCGCCACCGTAATAGGTGCTGCGATCGGGCACGGCCAGCGGTACATCGCGCTGCAGGCGCTCGACCAGATCCGGATTGGCGATGAACGGCTGGCCGAATGCGGCGAGGTCGATGATGCCGTCCTCGACCAGGCGCAGAGCACGCTCACGGGTGAGCCCACCGGCGAGGATCACGGTGCCGCCGTAGCTCTGCTTGAAGGTCTTCAGGAACGTCTCGCCGATGACGGGCGCGCCACGCAGGTAGTTGTCGTTCAGATGCACATACGCCAACCCGCGCTTGCCAAGCTCTTCGGCCAGATAAAGATAGCTGGCTTCGTTCTCTGCATAGGCCGGCATGTCGAAGGTCTGGCTGTTCGGCGCCAGGCGCACGCCAATGCGGTGCGCGCCGATGCGCGAGGCCATCGCATCCACGGTGTCCAGGATCAGCCGTGCGCGGTTGCGTAGTGAACCACCGTAGAGATCCTGCCGATCATTGGTGACCGGGTTGAGGAACTGTTCGAACAGATAGCCGTTGGCAGCATGCAGCTCGATGCCATCGAAGCCGGCGGCGATGGCATTTTCAGCGCCGCGTACGAAGTCGCTGACGATACCCGGCACTTCGTCGGTGCGCAGCGCGCGCGGCGGCGTCGGATCGGCATGGCCACGGCTGCCGTCGTCCAGATACACGAACGAGGTGTTCTTCGGATCGCTCGCCACCGGTCGCGTGCCGGCGCTGACCGGCTGGCCGCCGTCGGGCTGCAGCGAGCTGTGTGACATGCGTCCGACGTGCCACAGCTGGGCGAAGATCGCGCCCTGCGCAGCGTGTACGGCGTCGGTGACAAGCTTCCAGCCGGCGACCTGTTCAGCGGACCAGATGCCCGGCACGTCGATATAGCCCTGGCCCTGCGCCGACACCGGCGTGCCTTCGCTGATGATCAGGCCGGCGCTGGCACGTTGCCGGTAGTACTGCGCAGTGAGTTCGTTGGCGACCGCACCGGGGTTGCGGGCGCGGGTCATCGGCGCCATCGCGATGCGGTTGCGCAGTGGTGTTCCGGCCAGGTCGTAGGGGTGGAAGAGGGGAGAGGTCATGTCAGTCATCTCGGAGCGGGGGAGGGCGCCAGCGGCGCGACACCGCCATGATGGAGTTGACATGCAGGCGCATAAAGACGGTAAATTTCCCGTCAAGCGGGACTATCTGTCCCCAATAAGCGAGTCCGCCGATGCTTCCCGTCGAATCCCTGAATGGCCTGGCGACCTTCGTCACCACGGCGCGCTCGGCCACCTTCACCGAAGCGGCCGATGCGCTGGGCATCTCGCGCTCGGCGGTCGGCAAGGCCATTGCCCGGCTGGAAGCGCGGCTGGGGGTGCGCCTGTTCCATCGCACCACCCGGCGCATTGCGCTGACCACCGATGGCGAGGCGTACTACGCCTCGTGCGCGGCGGCGCTGGATGAAATCGCGGCAGCCGAAGCCTGCCTGGGCTCGGCTGCGCATCTGCCGAGCGGCCGCCTGCGCATCGACATGCCGTCCTCGTTCGGGCGGCTGGTGGTGCTGCCGGTGCTGCTGAAAATGTGCCAGCAGTATCCGGACCTGCAGTTGACGATGACCTTCACCGATCACTTCGTTGATCCGCTGGAGGAAGGCATCGACCTGCTGATCCGCTTCGGCGGCCTGCACCACGCCGAGCACCTGGTCGCACGCAAGCTGGCCAGCCAGCGGCTCGTGACCTGCGCGTCGCCGGCCTACCTGCAGGCGCATGGCACGCCACGGACCATTGACGATCTACACGTACACCGCAGCATCGTCGGCTACCGCCATGGACAGCCCGTGGCCTGGCGGATGGGCGATGCGGGCACCCAGGGGGTGTTCATTCCCAGCGGCACCTACCAGCTCAATGATGGCGATGCGGTGATCGAAGGCGCGCTGGCTGGCCTGGGCATCTGCCAGATGCCGGTATCGCTGGTGCGCCGGCATCTCGAGTCCGGCGCGCTGCAGTCGGTGCTCGATCACTGCATGCAGCACCACGTCGACATCCACGCGCTATGGCCGCAGACCCGGCACCTGCGTCCGAAGGTGCGCTACGTGGTGGAGGAGCTGACCCGGTTGGCCGCAGAGGGGGCATTCGATTGATACAGGATTGAGGTGGCGGCAGCTGTCTGTATACTATCCCCCAGTATAGTTCCGAGGCCGGCCTGCCATGCCGCACTCCCCCGACGAAAAAAAGAAGGTTCTCGCCCGCGTGCGCCGCATCCGTGGCCAGTGCGATGCGCTGGACCGCGCGCTGGAAGCCGGCGCCGACTGCGGGCCCGTGCTGCAGCAGATCGCCGCCATCCGCGGGGCGGTCAACGGCCTGATGTCCGAAGTGATGGAAGCGCACCTGCGCGAGGAGTTCGGCCAGCCTGCCGCTTCCGATGAACAACGCGCCGAACGCGTGCGCGACATGAGCGCGTTGATCCGCTCGTACCTGAAATGAACGACGGCGCGACACAGCGCCGCGCATCCTGTTTTCCGCAAGTCCTTTTTGGAGAGTGCCATCATGAAATCCCGTGCCGCCGTCGCCTTTGGTCCCGGTCAGCCGCTGCAGATCGTCGAGATCGACGTTGCCTCGCCGAAGCAGGGCGAAGTGCTGGTCAAGATCACCCACACCGGTGTCTGCCACACCGATGCGTTCACCCTGTCCGGCGATGATCCGGAAGGCCTGTTCCCGGTGGTGCTGGGCCATGAGGGCGCCGGCATCGTGGTGGAAGTGGGCGAGGGCGTGACCAGCGTGAAGCCGGGCGACCACGTGATTCCGCTGTACACCGCCGAGTGTGGTGAGTGCCTGTTCTGCAAGAGCGGCAAGACCAATCTGTGCGTGTCGGTGCGTGCCACCCAGGGCAAGGGCGTGATGCCCGATGGCACCAGCCGCTTCAGCTACAACGGCGAGCCGATCTACCACTACATGGGCTGCTCGACCTTCAGCGAATACACCGTCGTTGCCGAGGTGTCGCTGGCGAAGATCAACCCGGACGCGAACCCGGAGCACGTCTGCCTGCTCGGTTGCGGCGTCACCACCGGCATCGGTGCAGTACACAACACCGCCAAGGTACAGGAAGGCGACAGCGTGGCCGTGTTCGGTCTGGGCGGCATCGGCCTGGCGGTGATCCAGGGCGCGCGCCAGGCCAAGGCCGGCCGCATAATCGCGGTGGATACCAACCCGTCCAAGTTCGAGCTGGCCCGCGAATTCGGTGCCACCGACTGCATCAACCCGAAGGATCATGACAAGCCGATCCAGCAGGTCATTGTTGAAATGACCACCTGGGGCGTGGACCACAGCTTCGAGTGCATCGGCAACGTCAACGTCATGCGTGCGGCGCTGGAATGCGCCCACCGTGGCTGGGGCCAGAGCGTGGTGATCGGCGTGGCCGGTTCGGGCCAGGAGATCTCCACCCGTCCGTTCCAGCTGGTCACCGGCCGCAAGTGGATGGGTACCGCGTTCGGTGGCGTGAAGGGCCGCAGCCAGTTGCCGGGCATGGTCGAAGACGCGATGAAGGGCGATATCGAGCTGGCCCCGTTCGTCACCCACACCATGGACCTGGACAAGATCAACGACGCCTTCGACCTGATGCACGAAGGCAAGTCGA
The DNA here is from genome assembly GCF_042787595.1 of Stenotrophomonas sp. YIM B13575. Taxonomy (NCBI): domain Bacteria; kingdom Pseudomonadati; phylum Pseudomonadota; class Gammaproteobacteria; order Lysobacterales; family Lysobacteraceae; genus Stenotrophomonas; species Stenotrophomonas sp. YIM B13575. The sequence goes on from NZ_JBHZOP010000112.1 coordinate 5,298, forward strand.
TCCGTTCGGTGGTCCATTACTGAGGCGCATCATGGGTTGGCTGGATGCCCTGCGCCGGCCGCGTGCGGAAGACCCGCGCGCGGCCCTGGTGGCTCCGATCGAACAGGCGCTGCGCGCGCTGGGTTGGGTCGTGGGTGAAGTGGGGCCGCCGCGTGCGGTGACCTCGGCCTTCGGCAGCGACGATGGCATGTCGTTCGAGCAGTGGCTGGGGCAGGTATTCCTGCCGCGTCTGCACGAGGCCCGCGCTGATGGCCAGTGGCCGCCGCGCAGCAACGTGGCAGCGGCGGCATATCGCAATCTTGATGGCCAGCCTGGCGTCGAGCCGTTGCTGCGCTTGCTGGCGCAGCTGGACGAACTGATCAACAAAGGCATCCACGCCGTGCGTGGATAAGCCGACCACGGTCGGCATCTACCAGAAGCACGCGTGCGCTGACGCGCCGCGCAGGAGAACATCATGGAACGCATCGAACACCGCGCCTGTGCCGGCGGTTGGCAGGACGTCTATCGCCATCATTCGACCACGCTGGGCTGCGACATGCAGTTCGCCGTGTACCTGCCGCCGCAGGCGGAGACGCAGAAGCTGCCGGTGCTGTACTGGCTGAGCGGGCTGACCTGCACCGAGCAGAATTTCATCACCAAGGCCGGGGCGCAGCGCTATGCGGCCGAGCACGGCGTGATCATCGTCGCCCCGGATACCAGTCCGCGCGGCGATGACGTGGCCGATGCCGAGGGCTATGACCTGGGCAAGGGCGCCGGCTTCTATCTCAACGCCACCCGTGCGCCGTGGGCCAAGCACTACCGCATGCACGATTACATCGCGCAGGAGTTGCCGGCGCTGATCGAAGCGGATTTCCCGGCAACCGACGCGCGGGGCATCAGCGGTCATTCGATGGGCGGCCACGGTGCACTGGTGATCGCGCTGCGCAACCCCGGCCGTTACCGCAGCGTGTCGGCGTTCTCGCCGATCGTCGCGCCCAGTCACGTGCCGTGGGGACAGAAGGCGTTCACCGCCTACCTCGGTGACAACCCGGCCGACTGGGCGCAGTGGGATGCCTGCGCGCTTGTGGCCAGCGCTGGCGAGCGCCTGCCGCTGCTGGTCGACCAGGGCGAGGGCGACGAGTTCCTGCACACCCAGCTGCAGCCGCAGCGCCTGCAGCAGGCCTGCGATGCCGTCGGCCATCCGCTGAGCCTGCGCCTGCAGCCCGGCTACGACCACAGCTATTACTTCATCGCCAGCTTCATCGGCGAGCACATCGCCCACCACGCCCGCGCACTGAAGGCCTGACCCTGTAGCCGAGCCCACGCTCGGCTGCTCTGGCTTGTCCGTAGCGTCGAGCCGCCACGCATGGCGTGGCGCTTATACGTCGTCGTCTTCTTCCGCCGCTTCACGGCCCTGCTGGCGGATCAGGGCTTCTTCGCGCGCATCGTTGATGGCGTGGCGCACGCTGTCGAGGTCGACGGTAGATTCATCGTGCACAAAGGTGCCGGTGAGCTCGCTGTCCGGCAGCAGGCTGCCAGCCTCGAACAGCGCCCACATTTCCTCGCCATACCAGCTGTCCAGCAGTTCAGGGGCGAAACGGCCCAAGTAGGCGGTGAGGTTGTTGACGTCCCGCAGCAGCATGCTGCGCGCGGCGTTGTTGCCGCCTGCACTGACCACCTGGGGGAAATCGATCACCACCGGGCCATCGGGACCGACCAGCACGTTGTACGGCGAGAGATCGCCATGGATCAGGCCGCAGCACAGCATGCGCACCACCTGGCGGACCAGGGTCTGGTGGAACTGGCGGGCCTGTTCGGGCTCCAGTTCCACTTCGCCCAGGCGGGCGGCGGAGAAACCGTCGGCATCGGTGACCAGCTCCATCACCAGCACGCCGTGGAAGTAGCCGTATGGCTCGGGCACGCGCACGCCGGCATCACGCAGCAGGTACAGCGAGTCCACCTCGGTGTTCTTCCAGGCCGTTTCCTGCTGCTTGCGGCCGTACTTGCTGGCCTTGCCCACCGCACGCGCCTCACGGCTGCCGCGCACCTTGCGGCCTTCCTGGTACTGCACGCGCTGCTGGAAGCTGCGCTGGGCCATGTCCTTGTAGACCTTCGCGCAGCGCACCTCGTTGCCGCTGCGTACCACGTACACGGCCGCTTCCTTGCCGCTCTTGAGCGGGCGTAGCACTTCATCGATCACGCCGTCGTCGATCAGCGCGCGCAGTCCTTCGGGGGTTTTCACGGGATATCTGGGGTGGCCGGCGCGGAGGCGCTCGCCAGGATGGGGAGGGATTTTCGCATTTTACAGGTCGCGGCTGTCGGGCGGCTTCCCGGCTGGCCCGCGAGCGTCGCCGGGCAACCATTTCGCGAGACGGCTGCCACTGTCGCGTATCCGTCTTTTCCAACGCGGATCACGCCGCTGTGGCGTGGCGGCGCGCTATCGTGCCGCCATACGGCCTTGCGCATGGGGGATGCATGCTGGTTGTGCTGGCGCTGATGTTCGTGATCTGCCACGGCGTGGTCGTGGCGTTCTGGCCGGGTGCGGCCGGTGGCGGCTCGTTCGTGTTCCTGACCGCAGCGCCTCTGCTGGCCGCCGCGGCCTGCCTGTGGCGCGGCCAGCGCGACCGCGCTGCACTGGGCTGGCGGGCCACTGCACTGGCGCTGCTGCTCTGGGCCGGTGGCATGGCCTTCAACATGGCCGACGCCCTGGGGGCTGGCCGGGCCGACATCACCCCGCGCGCCAGCCTGCTGTTGTATGTGCTGTACGGCGTGCCGCTGGTGTTCATCCTCGCCCGCGCCCGTCGCGAACGCCGGATGATCAGCCTGATCGATGGCGTGATGGCCGCCCTGCTGGGCGTGCTGTTCTTCGTGCATACCCAGTCCTTTGCCGACCGCATCGATATTGACGACCAGGCGATGGCGCACATGCAGCGCATGTTCGACATCCAGAACCTGTGCATCGCCGCTTTCGCGGTGGTGCGCTGGGTCGCCGGTGACGCGCCTGAACGGCGCAGCTTCTACCGCGCGCTGGCGCTGTATGCGCTGTCCTATCTGCTGTTGGCGTTTTACATCAATCACTACACCGCCGAGCAGTCGTTCGGCGCCTACAACGATCTGTTGATCGACCTGCCGTTCCTGCTGTTGGCGGTACTGGCGCTGCGCCAGGCACCCGCGCCGGGCTTCGTGCTGCATCCGCGCCTGCTGCGGTTGGTGCAGGCGGGCGGGCCGATCATCCTGCCCCTGCTGCTGCTGGTGGTCGGCACCCTGGTGGTGGACCATGCGCGGCCGTTGGCGGTGACCGGCTTCGTGGTGGCGACGCTGGGCTTCGGCCTGCGCAGCACGCTGCTGCAGATCGATCTGCTGGAACGTCAAGCGGGCCTGGATCAGCTGGCGCGGCAGGACGGCCTGACCGGCGTAGCCAATCGCCGTGAGTTCGATACGCTGCTGCTGGCCGAATGGAACCGCGCGCGCCGCAGCGGCACCGAACTGGGCCTGCTGCTGGTGGACATCGACCATTTCAAGGCATTCAACGACGAGCACGGTCATCCCGCTGGCGACCGTTGCCTGCAGGCAGTGGCCGCGGTGCTGCAGGCCACCGCCGGGCGCGCGGCTGACAGCGTGGCGCGCTATGGCGGTGAGGAGTTCGCAGTGATCGTGCCTGGCAGCCCGCTGTCGGGTGTGCTGGCACTGGCCGAGCGTCTGCGCGAGGCGGTGGAAGCGCTGCCACTGCCGGAGGGCCCGGTCAGCATCAGCGTGGGGGTGGGCTACCTGCATCCACCGGCGCTGGCCAGCGCCGAACAGTTGCTGGCCGATGCCGATGCCGGCCTGTACGCGGCCAAGCGTGCCGGCCGCAACCAGGTGACCTTGCACGCACACGTGCTGGACGACGACGGCGGCGCACACGGCACGCTGGACTGTTGAGCACGCGTGGCACTGTGTATCTCGCGCTCTGCGGCAGCTGGTAAGGACAGCGAACTGGTAGCGCCGGACCATGTCCGGCGGCTCGGGTAGTTGCCAACCTTGGTTGGCAGCCCTTTCCCGGAGGCGCCAACCAAGGTTGGCGTCTACCAGAGCGGGGCAGATAGCAGAGCGGGGCAGGTAGCGCCGGGCCATGCCCGGCGCGCACCTCAACGCACGTCGCGCAGTTCCCAGTGGTGCCCGGCCAGCAGGCGCAGGCGCTGCTTGAACACGTCACTGTCGATGCGGGTGGTGGCCACCAGGTTGATGCGCAGATCCTTCTGCTCACCGGTCACGGTGGCTTCCGGATCGGTCACGCCCCACTGCGGTTCCACCGCATCCGGGTCCGGCTGCTTGTCGCGCCAGCGCTCGAACAGGCTGCCATTGCGCAGCGCGTTCTGCAGTTCTTCGGCGAAGCCAGCGGCGCCCTGCGAATGGAAAGACAGGTCGGGGTCGTTGCCGCGGGCCTTGGACGGTTCGGGCAGGCTGATGTGGTACTGCGCAGGCATGTTGATCTCCTTGAGGTGGCGCTAGGCTGGCATAAGCGCGGTGGAATCGATGTGCAGATTCCAATGCGTGGTTGGCCTTCATTCAAACCGATGCGGTCCATCGGCGAAGCCCACGGTGACCGCACCCTTGCCGACGTTGACCATGCCGGTCAGGCTCATCACCGATTCGTATACGGTCACGCCATGGCCGGCGCAGACCTCCTTCATCTGCGCGTAGCCGGGCAGGGCACGCAGCTCGTCCAGTTCGCCGCCATAGCTGACGCACACGGTGGGCGTCATCAGGCCGGCGCGTACGCGCTGGCCGACCACGCCGAACAGCTTCAGCACGGCATTGTCGAAACCCTTGATCTTCGCCACCGGCCCGGTCTCGCCGCGATAGCCATGCAGCACCGGCTTGATGTCCAGCGCACTGCCCAGCGCCGCGCTGAGCAGGCCGACGCTGCGGTCGCCCTTGTGCCGGGCGCGGGCACGCATGTAGTACAGGTCGCGGGTGACCATGTAGCCGTGCACGTTGCCGGCCAGTTCCTCCAGGCGCTCGCGGATCTGCTGCACGCTGGCGTCGCTGGCACGCAGGCGCACTGCTTCCACCGCCGTCACCGCCTGTGCGGCGAACAGGTTCTGGGTGTCCAGCACGCGCAGCGCGAACGGCGAGTTGTAGCCTGCCGCCTGCCGCACCGGCTTGTAGTCGTTGAGGATGGCGAAGCTGGCCTGCAGCGCGTTGTCGTGGATCGGGCTGCGGGTCTTGGTGATGGTCATGCAGAACACGTGGTCGTAGTCGATCACCAGCCGCTGCAGGAACAGGTCGCGGATCTGGTTGACGCTGAAGGGGATGGTCTCCGCTTCGGCGCCGTGTTCGGCGACGTGCGCGTGCAGGAAGCTCAGCGTGGCCTGCTCGTCGCGGTGGTCGGCGAGCACGGCTTCGCCGATCCGCACGGTGATCGGCAACAGCACGATGTTGTGCTCGGCAATGAAGTCCTGCGGCAGGTCGCAGGCCGAGTCGACGACGATTCCGATGCGCATCCGCGGCTCCCCCTCCAGGGCGGTTGTAGGTTCGGAAATGTGAAAACTATCTCAAAACCGGATCGGGCGCGCGAGGGAAATGCGCCACTGCCTGTTCAGCGACTGCGCTGCACTGCCATCGGCAGGGCCACCGCCTGCTGCCAGTCGGGGCGATCCAGCAGGCCCGGGTCGTCCAGCACCGCTGCCATCAGCGGGTGGGTATCGTTGCCCCAGAACAGTTCGCCGTCGATGGCCAGGGTCGGCACGCCGAATACGCCAGCCTCGATCGCTGCGTCGGTGTTGCGTCGCAGCTGTTCCTTGATTGCCGGCTCGCCAATGGCTGCTTCCACGTCGCTGATACCCAGCCGGGCGGCCGGGTCGCGCAGGGCCGGGGCGCTGTCGGCCGCGTGGCCGTCGCGCCAGATCCAGTCGAACAGCACATCCACCGCCTCGGTGCTGGCGCCCGCGGCCAGGCACAGGCGCAGGGCCGCCAGCGGGTTGAACGGATGCCCGGGCGGAAAGCGCAGAGGGGTGCCCTCGGCCTGCGCGGTCCACAGCAGCTGGCGGTACATGAAGCGGCGCTTGGCCGGGATCTCCGCCGGGCCCAGGTTGCCGAGATGGTGCAGGACCGCACCGAAGGCGATCGGTACCGGTTGGATGTGCTCGAACTGCGGCAGCCGCTTCACCTTCTGCCAGTGCAGGTAGGAATAGGGCGAGACGAAGTCGAAATACCAGCGCAGCGTGGGCATCGGTGGCTCCTTGTAGCGGTCAGGGCTGCGCGTTGCGCTGCAGGTAGCGGTCGCGCAGTTCGGTCTGGCGCGAGCGCATCGGCATCGCACGGCCGCCCAGCCAGACCTGCTCGGCATAGTGCGCCACATCCAGCGGATCCCCTTCCCACAGCACCAGGTCGGCGCGCTTGCCCGGCTCGATGCTGCCGATCTGGTCGGCCACGCCCAGCACCTCGGCCGGTACCCGGGTCAGCCCAGCCAGGCCGTCGGCCCAGGGCAGGCCATTGGCCACCGCGTTGCCGGCCAGCTGGCGCATCTTGCGCGCATTGTGCGAGGCGTCGTCGCGCTGGGCGAAGGCCACCGCCACGCCGGCGCGCTGCAGCCGTGCGGCGTTTTCCAGAGTGGCGCCGATCTGGTCGAAGGTCGCCGGCAGGTTGCCCAGTGCATCGACGAACACCGGTACCTTGGCCGCTGCCAGTTCCGGTGCCAGCTGCCAGGCCTCGGCACCGCCGGCGATGGCGATCTTGACCTTCTCGCGGGCCGCCCAGCGCAGCAGCTGGCGGATGTCGGCCGCGCGGTCCACCTCCACCACGATGCGGCCCTGGCCGGACAGGTAGCGCGCCAGCGTGCGTCGACCGGCCGGGGTCAGCAGCGCATGCGGCGAATCGGCGGCGACCAGGCCACGGGCTTCATCGACCATCTGCTGCAGCAGCATCCACTGCGCCGCGCGCGATTGCCCGGTCAGTTCAGACGCCGCCGCACCCAGGCGCAGGAACAGGGCGCGCGGGCCGATCGGGTCGGCACTGCCATCGAAACGCACCACGCCACCCTGGCCGGCGACGAAGCCGCCGCCGGTGGCCGCGCCCAGCGCCGTGAAGCCGATACCATCCAGGCGTGCCACCGGAATCAGTACCGACGCGGGGTTGTAGGCCAGGGTCACGTCGAATTCCGGACGCAGGGGCTGCTCACCGATCTTCAGCGCGCTGTCGACCGTGCTCGATTCACCGGACACTTCCTCGATGCCGATCTCGGTGATGCCACCGAACAGGGCAGGGGTCAGCGTGCGGCCCTTGGCCTCGACCACCGGCACGCCAGCCGGTGCGGACAGGCCGCGACCCACCGCGCGGATGATGCCGCCCTGCACCAGCACGTCGGCGTCTTCCACGTTGCCGCGTGCGCTGGCGGTAGCGACCGTGGCACCGCGCACCAGCAGGTCCTGCGCCTGCGCAGGCGGCGCGATGCAGGCCAGCGCCATCACGGCCGTGCCGAGCGTTGCGGCAGATTTCGCCATTGCCTTGAACATGCCCATCAGCGCAGCTCCTGCCCAAGCTGGAAATCCGACCGCGGCGTCGCCGCTGGCGTGCTGCGGTCGTACACACGGCGGCCATCGACGAACACCTGCTCGGCCAGTGCATACGAACTGAAGGGGTTGCCGTTCCAGATCACCACGTCGGCCATCTTTCCGGCTTCCAGCGTGCCGGTCTGCGCTTCGATGCCCAGCGCCTTGGCGGCGTTGGCGGTCATCCAGGTGATCGCACGTTCCGGTGCGATCTCCGGCATGTGCGCGCGGCGCGCGGCGGCCATCACCTTGGCCGCTTCCTGGTTCAGGCGCTGGATGCCTTCGGGCGAGTCGGAGTGGACGATGGCGCAGCTGTTCTTCGGCCGGTCGACCAGCGCGATGTTCTCGGCGATACCGTCGAAGGCCTCCATCTTGAAGCCCCACCAGTCGGCCCACAGTGCCCCGCACACGCCTTCGGCAGCCAGCCGGTCGGCCAGTTTGTAGGCCTCCACGCCATGGTGGAAGGCGGCCACTTTGAAACCGAATTCCTTGGACAGGTCGAGCATGGTGGCCATTTCATCGGCGCGGTAGCAGTGGATGTGCACGCGGATATCGCCCTGGATCGCGCCTGCAAGGGTATCCAGCTTGAGGTCGCGCTTGCCGCCGGCGTCACCGGCGCTGTCGCCCTTGTCGCTGCCGAACCAGCCCTTGCGCTTGGCTGGCTTCGGTTTGTTCTTGGCGATGTAGTCGGCCGCGTCGATGAAGGCTGCGCGGTAACCGGCCACGTTGCCCATCCGCGTGGCAGGTGCCACGCCCTTGCCGCCACCGTAGACGCGCTTGGGGTTCTCGCCGCAGGCCATCTTCAGGCCCCACGGCGCACCGGGAAATTTCATCGCCTGATAGGTGGTGGCAGGCACGTTCTTCAGCGTTACGCCGCGGCCACCGACCAGGTTGGCCGAGCCGGGCAGCACCTGCATGCTGGTCACTCCGCCTGCCAGCGCCGCCTGGAAACCGGGGTCCTGCGGCCATACCGAATGCTCGGCCCAGACATTGGCGGTGACCGGCGCGGTCATCTCGTTGCCGTCGCTGTGCGCGCTGACGCCAGGGCTGGGATAGACGCCCAGGTGCGAATGCACGTCGATCAGGCCCGGGGTCACCCATTTGCCGTCCGCGTTGATGCGGGTGACGCTGGCATCGACCTGCAGCGCATCGCCGACGGCGACGATGCGGCCATCGCGCAGCAGTACATCGGCGTTGTCCAGCCGCTGCCCGGTGCCGGTCAGCACGGTGGCGTTCTGGATCAGCAGCGGCCCATCGGGATGCGCCTGGTAGGTGCTCGGGTAGGGATCGGCGACGAAGCGCGAAGCGCCCACGGCCGGCGCCGTGCTCAGCGATACCAGCGCCAGTCCCAACCCGGCGCGCAACAACGTCGATGTCATGCAGATCCCCTTGGCAGCGTGTTCAACCCACCGACGCTAGCCGGGGACTGGCCTGCTTGCCAAGTGACCTTGGGCAGGGGCGATGTGGGGAGTTTCCCGACAGTGCACATGTGAAAAATATATTAAGTTGCAAGGACACTCGTCGATAGCGACATGCGGGTGAGCGCGCGCTGACGCGCCGCGAAGGTGTTCCCACCGTGCTCCATGAGGGAGCAGCACCTGAAACAATCCATGGAATCAAGGACGTAATCCCCGATGACCGTTGCAACGTTGTATCGCTCCACCTCTCGCCGTCGTTCCTTCCTGCCTTCCCCCCTCGCATCGGCCATCGTTGGCTCGCTGCTGATGGCAGCCACCCTGCCGGCACTGGCCCAGGGCAACACCGACGATCTGTCCCGTTACCAGTACCAACGCAGCCTGCAGGCGGCATTGGCGCGTCCGGTCGTCACCGCAGCGCCTGCCTCTGCATCGCTCGCGCCGTCGATCAGCATCGCGCCGATGGCCAGCGGCGAGCTGCAGCCGGTGATGGGCGCCCCCGCTGATCGCGCCAGCTGGCGCACCAGCGAGTTCAACCGCGACTGGGGCCTGCAGGCCGTCAATGCCGACGCCGCATACGCGCGTGGGTTGACCGGTGCAGGTATCCGCCTGGGCGTGTTCGACAGCGGCACCGGGCTGGACCACTCCGAATTCGCCGGCAAGAACCACCGCAGCATCCACCTGGCCGATCGCCTGGCTGACGGATCGTCGTGCACCAACACCACCATGCTGAGCGGACCGGATGCCTGCTTCAGCAGCGATGGCAATGACGTGGCCATCGACATGACCCTGCTCGACATGGACCAGGCGAACATCGACAACGTCAATCGCCAGGGCCTGTTCGAAGGTCTGGCCTACAACACCCATGGCACGCACGTGTCGGGCACCATCGCTGCGAACCGTGATGGCTCCGGCACGCACGGCGTTGCCTTTGGCGCCGATCTTTCGGTGGCACGCCTGTTCTTCAACAGCCTCACCGTCTGGGACGTCGATCCGTCGACCAACCAGTACCGCAATGGCTCGGTCGGCATTGGTGCGTCCGATGCAGTGTTTGCCGACCTGTACGAGCAGTTGAACGCGCAGCAGGTGCGGGCGGTCAACCACAGCTGGGGCTTCACCAACGAGCCGACCACCGCTGACCAGCAGGACGCGGACTTCTTCAACGATCCAGCCTACGACGACTATTTCCAGATCATCGGCGATGGTTCGCGTGCCAACGGCATGATCCAGGTGTGGGCTGCCGGCAATACCTATCCGTACAACACCTCGCCGGAAGACGCGCCGATTGCCGGCGTGCACGCCACGCTGCCGCGCGTCCAGGCCGACCTGGAGCCGTACTGGCTGAGCGTGGTCAACGTCGATCGCAACCTGGTGCTGGCAGAAAGCTCCATGCGTTGTGGCCTGAGCGCCAACTGGTGCCTGGCGGCGCCGGGCAGCGACATCGCCTCCACTGCCTACGGCGCCGATTCGCAGATCATCGGTACACCGTTCCAGACCGGCAATGCTATCGGTCTGGACATCCAGCAGCGCATGCCGACCTATGCCTACGAGGACATGACCGGTACCTCGATGGCGGCACCGCACGTCACCGGCGCGCTGGGCCTGCTGTTTGAACGCTTCCCGTACCTGGACAACGCGCAGGTGCGCGACGTGCTGCTGACCACCGCCACCGATCTCGGCGCGGCGGGTGTGGACGACGTCTACGGCTGGGGCATGATGAACCTGGCCAAGGCCATTGAAGGCTATGGCTCGCTGCGCGTGGATACCAACGTGGTGATGAACCAGAAGGCCGGTGGCCTGAAGGTGTGGGAAGGCGATGCGTGGGACGACTGGACCAACGACATCGGCGGCCCGGGCAAGCTGACCAAGAGCGGCATCGGCTGGCTGCGCCTGAGTGGCGACAACAGCTTCAACGGCGCGGTGGTGCGCGAGGGCGTGCTGGAACTTGACGGCGTCAATGCGCTGACCAGCGCGGTGGAGGTGGCTGGCGGCAGCTTCCTGCTCAATGGCACGTTGAAGAACACTGCGCTGAACAGCCTGGGTGGCAGCAGCCGCATCAATGCCAGTGGCGTGCTCGACGGTTCCAACCTGACCGTCAGCGGCGGCGTGGTCTCCTTCAACGGCGTGCAGAGCGGTGGCCACACCTACGTGGGCGAGAAGGGCACGTTGAAGGGGGTTGGCCAGCTGGGTGATACCACGGTGGCGGGTGTCATCGCCCCGGGCAACTCGATCGGCACGCTGACCATCAACGGCAACTACGTGCAGACCGCCACCGGCGTGTACCAGGCCGAGGTGGCACCGGGCAGCCGAAGTGACCAGCTGCATGTCACCGGCACGGCCACCCTCGGCGGCACCCTGGTGGCGCTGCCGGAACCGGGCTTCTACTACCTGGGTGAGCAGTTCAACTTCATCCGCGCCGATGGCGGCGTGAACGGGCAGTTCGCCGTCACCGACTTCAGCGCGTTCTCGCCCTTCATGCAGTTCAACCTGGCCTATGGCGCCAACGGCGCGCGCATCGAAGTGACCCGCGGCAACTCGCTGGTCAGCTCGGCTACCACCGACAACCAGCGTGCGGTCGCTGCCGTGGCCGATACTCTGGCGATCAACCAGGGCCTGCCGAAGCCGCTGACCACGCTGTTCCCGCAGCAGGTGGGCGCAGCGCTGGACAGCCTCAGCGGCGAGCTGCATGCAGCTACTTCGATCGCATTGGTCGAGAGCAGCCGCTATGTGCGTGATGCGGCGCTGTCGCGTCGTGCCGGTGCGATCTCGCCGGGCGGTGACGAAGCGGCCGCGACCGGTGTGTGGGTGCAGGCAATCGGTGGCAATGGCACGCTGGATGGCAATGCCAATACGGCCCGCACCGAGGCCAACAGCAACGGCCTGCTGGTGGGCGTGGACCGCCAGTTCGGCGGCTGGCAGGTGGGCCTGCTGGCCGGCACCGGCCGTACCGACGTCAAGCAGCAGGACGGCCGTCGGGCGAAGTCGAAGATCGACAACACCCACTTCGGTGCATACGCGAGCCACAACTGGGGCGGTTTCGGCCTGCGTGGCGGGCTGGCATGGAGCGAGCACGAGGTCGACAGCACCCGTGAGCTGGCGTTCGCCGGCTACAGCGATACGCTGAGCGCGCGCTACGACGGGCGTACCCGCCAGGCCTTCATCGAGGCGGGTTACCGCTTCGGCGGCCGCGAGGCCGGCCTGGAGCCGTACCTGCAGGTGGCACGCGTTGAAGTGGACATGAAGTCGGTCAACGAGCGTGGTGGTGCGGCAGCCCTGCAGGGCAACGTCGACGATACCCGCACCACCCTGGCTACTGCCGGTGTGCGCTTCGACAAGGGCCTGAAGGCTTCGTTCCAGCAGGACAGCTGGCTGCACGTGCGCGGCGGGGTGGGCTACCGCCACGCTTCGGGCGACCGCAATCCGGCGGCCAGGCTGGGCTTTGCCAGCGGCGGCGATACCTTCGTGGTCAGCGGCGCCCCGATCGCCGACAGCGCGGTGGTGGCCGAACTGGGCCTGTCGGCCTGGCTGACGGCCAACCAGCAGCTGGAACTGGGCTACACCGGCCAGTTCGGCGATGAAAGCCGCGACCATGGCGCCAACCTGCGTTGGTCCGTGCGCTTCTAAGCCATCCGGTTCCCAAGGGAATCCCCGGGAGGGCGGCCGCAGGGCCGCCCTTCTTCGTTGCCGCTGCCAGGTGTGGTGAGGCAGGCGGGCGCCTACAATATCGGCCCCACGCCGCAGCGGAGCGCCCATGAAGAGCAAGCAGGACATCGTCGACAACTGGCTGCCGCGCTATACCGGCGTGCCCCTGGACCAGTTCGGCCAGCACATCCTGCTGACCAATTTCGGGGGTTACCTGCATACGTTCTCGGCGCTGACCGGTGCGCCGGTGATCGGTCTGGACCGGCCCATGGCCAGCGCCACCATCGACGGCATCACCATGATCAACTTCGGCATGGGCAGCCCCAATGCCGCGATCATCATGGATCTGCTGTCTGCGGTGATGCCCAAGGCCGTGCTGTTCCTGGGCAAGTGCGGGGGGCTGAAGCGCAAGAACGAACTGGGCGACCTGGTGCTGCCGATCGCAGCCATCCGCGGCGAGGGCACCTCGGGCGACTACCTGCCCCCGGAAGTGCCGGCCTTGCCGGCCTTTGCCCTGCAGCGTGCGGTCTCGACCATGATCCGCGACCTTGGCCACGACTACTGGACCGGCACCGTCTACACCACCAACCGCCGGGTCTGGGAGCACGACGAGGCCTTCAAGGAGCGGCTGCGGGCGATGCGCTGCATGGCCATCGACATGGAAACCGCGACGATCTTCGCTGCCGGCTTCGCCAATCACATCCCCAGTGGCGCCCTGCTGCTGGTTTCAGACCAGCCGATGATCCCGGACGGGGTGAAGACCGAGGCGTCCGACGCCAAGGTCAGCTCGCAGTTCGTGGAAAACCATATCCAGATCGGCATCGAGGCGCTTAAGCTTATCCGGCGCAACGGCAAGTCGGTCCGCCACCTGCGCTTCGACGAATGATGATGATGGCCTGGCGCGGTGCGCCGGCCCTGGGGAGTAGGTGATGGACGTTGCCGCGCAAGTGGTGGAATTCTGGAAAGACGCGGGCCCTGAAAAGTGGTTCGCCCGCGACGATGCGTTCGACGCACGGTTCCGTACGCTGTTCGCGGACGAACACCATGCCGCCGCATCGCGCGCGCGCGAGCACTGGCTGAGCAGCGCCGAGGGCGCGCTGGCGCTGATGCTGCTGCTGGACCAGTTCCCGCGCAACTGCTTCCGTGGCACGGCCCATTCCTATGCCACCGATGGCCTGGCCCGGCACTACGCCATGCGCGCGATCGAAGAGGGGCTGGACCTGCAGCTGGTCCCCAAGCTGCGCGCCTTCATCTACCTGCCGTTCGAGCATTCCGAAGATCCGCTGGACCAGGACCGCTCGGTCGCGATGTTCGACGTGCTGGGCGACAAGGAATACCTGCAGTACGCCGAACTGCACCGCGACATCATCCGCCGCTTCGGCCGGTTCCCGCACCGCAATGCGGTACTTGGCCGCATGCCGTCGCCGGAAGAACTGGATTACCTGGCCGAAGGCGGTTTTGCCGGGTAAACCGGAAGGAGTAGATCCACGCCATGCGTGGATGGGCTCAACAGAAAACGCCGGCTTTCGCCGGCGTTTTCGTGGGTATCAACTGCGGCCGATCAGTACTTCGGCACGCCGTTGTCCACGTCGTCCGACCAGGCATCGATGCCGCCGGTGACGTTGAACACCTTGCTGAAGCCCAGCGCACGGAACTGCTCTGCGGCCTGCGCGCTGCGGCCACCGTGGTGGCACAGGAAGGCCAGGGCGGTGTCCTTCGGCAGTGCTTCCAGCTCGGCGCGGCCATTGCCATCGAAGCTCTTGAACGGCACGCCGACTGCGGCGATGGCGCGTTCTTCGGCCGGGCGCACGTCCACCAGCATCACGTTGCCGGCACGCACCAGGTCGTCGGCATCGCGCACGCTGATTTCCTGCACCGGCTTGGGCGCGTTCGGGTTGTCGATTGCCAGGCCCTTGCCACGGATGTCGTCAACCCAGTCGATGGTGATGCCGTCGGCGCGACGGGCGCTGGCCAGGTCGAACTGCACGCGCAGGCCGTTGGACTCGGCGGCAATCGCGCCTTCGTCGTACGGGGCCAGCTGGAAGTTCGGCTGGAAGCGGGCATCAATGCCCAGCTGCAGCGACGCACCCGGCGAATCGGCCAGCGCGCCCTTCAGCATTTCCACTGCGGCCGGGGTAACGGTGATGCGCGGCGGGGTACGGTCCGGTGCGGCCAGGCCCAGCACGCTGCTCAGCTCACCGCTGGCGGCCATCTGCAGCACGATGTCGCTGCCGCCGACCAGTTCGCCGTCGATGTACAGCTGCGGGATGGTCGGCCAGTCGCCATAGGCCTTGATGCCTTCGCGGATCTCCGCGTCGGCCAGCACGTTGACGTGGGCGAACTCCACGCCCAGGTCCTGCAGGGCACCCACGGCCTTGGCCGAGAAACCGCACTGCGGCATCGACGGCTGGCCCTTCATGAACAGCACGACGCGGTTGTCGTTGAGGATGGTTTCGATGCGCGAACGCAGGGCGGGATCGAGGGACATGGCAGTCATGGGTCCGAAAAATTCGAATCATCAATTCTACCCCCCATGGCATCATGGGGAATGACCAGCGCAGGAACATTGCATCGCATCCCGACCCGGCCCTGGCGCTGGGTGCCTTGGCTGCTGCTGTCGCAGCTGGCTGTGATCCTGATCTGGGTGCTGGCGGGCTGGCACTGGGGCCTGGCCGTGATGGTGGCAAGCCACGCCTTGTTCATGGTGCCGGTGTTCCTGCCCAACAGCCGCTTCTACGCGCCGGTGCTGAGCCGGTTGCCCGATGCCGGCAACCACGTCTGGCTGACCATCGACGACGGTCCCAGTGAAGAGACCCCGGCGGTGCTGGATCTGCTGGACCGGCACCAGGCACGGGCGACCTTCTTCCTGGTCGGCGAGCGCGCATTGGCGCATCCGGCCCTGGTGGAGGAGATCCTGCGTCGTGGACACGACCTCGGCAACCACAGCCACAGCCACCCGCAGGCGCGCTTCTGGCGGCTGGGCCCGGGCACGATGGCGGCGGAAATCGAAGGTTGCCAGCAGGCGCTGCAGACGGTCAGCGGGCGACCGGTGCGCTGGTACCGCTCGGTGGTGGGCATGACCAACCCGTTCGTGGCACCGGTCCTGCGCAAGCTGGGCCTGGTGCGCGTGGGCTGGAGCGCCCGCGGCTACGACGGCGTCGGCTGCACGCCGGACGGCGTGCTGGCACGTCTGCTGCCCGACCTGCGCCCAGGTGCGATCGTGCTGTTGCATGAAGGTGCCGCCCACGGCCACAACCTGGCCATCATCGATCGCGTGCTGCAGGCGCTGGACGAGCGCGGCCTGAAGGCCGAACTGCCGCCCGGCTGACCGGTAGCGCCGGGCCACGCCCGGCGAGCGCCAGACGCAGCAAGAGCGAAGCGACCCGCGTTTGCGCTTCGCTTTTCTCTCTTGTCTTCCGTGGTGGACGCCCCCGTAAACCGTCCGTGGCCGGGTGGGTGGGCTGCACAGGGGCGTGAGCCGCTTGGGCCCGAGGCATGCCTCGGGCGGGCTGGGCAGGACGCCCAACCCCGGTCTTGCTCGTGTGCGCAGGACAGCGCGCATGAGCAAGCGGCGACCGAGCTTACATGGACGTACTTGCAGCGCCCCCTGTGCAGTCCACCCACCCGGCCATCTCACGATCACCCTGGCCGCGCACCACGAGGGGCTCAGCCGTTGGTCGCAGTTCCCGGACGCTCAGCCACCAGCAGCCAGCTGTTGAACGGCGTGCGCCCATGCAGCGGCCGTGGTGCCGTCACCCGCAATCCAGCCTCGGCCAGCGTGGCCTGCAGCACCTGCGGATCCGGGTAGTGACGCGGTCGCGTGCCCATCCAGCCGACCAGCCAGGCCAGCCGATCAGCCACCCGCGTGGTGCGGTCGCGGCGGTCGCCGGTCGCCAGCGGCGTGCGCAGCAGCAGGCGGCCACCGGGTGCGACCCGCGCGCTCACCGCGCGCAGCAGTTCCAGCTGCGGCGCTTCGTCCAGGTACTGCAGCACATCCAGCAGCAACACATGCCCGGCATGCGCCGGCAAGGGTGCCTGCACATCCAGACAGTCGAAACGTGCATCGGCCAGGCCGGTGCCGGCGCGCTGCGCACGCGCGATCTTGTCGCTGTCCACGTCGACCCCGAGGTACGCCTGCTGGCGGCCACGCTGGCGCAGCACGTGCGCGAACAGGCCCAGCCCGCAGCCCAGGTCGAGCAGCGGCTGGCCGTCGTCGGGAAGGTGCTGCAGTACGCCGTCATACAGCGGGTCGCTGCCCAGCTTGCCGCGGGTGTAGTAGTAATCGCGGCGGCTGCCCCAGGCCTGCATCGGCCGGAAGGACTCGGCGATCAGGCGCGCCTGTCCGGCATCGAGCGGCGAGCAGGGCAGAGGCGTGCCGTTCCGTGGCGTGCCGTCCATCGGATCAGTCCGTCCTGCCCAGCAGGTGCGCGGCCACCGGCAGCGCACGCGCACTCCACAGCGCATACATCCGTGCGGACGGGTGCAGGCCATCCTCGGCGATCATCGTCGGGTCAGCGCTGTTGTCGCGGCTGATATCGGTGATGTCGACGAAGGCCACGCCCTGCTGGCTGCTGATCACCTCGGCAGCCGCGTTGAACTCGTCGGTCTCCAGCTCGACGCGGGCCAGGTCGCGACCGCTGCCTGCACCGTACGGCGTGGTGCCCCAGTCCGGGAAGGACAGCACCAGCACGTGGTCCACGCGGCCACCGGCAAAGCCGATCGCGCGCTGCAGCAGGGCCTGGAACTGCACCTGGTACTCGTCCAGCGGGCGCTCGCGGTACTGGTTGTTGACGCCGATCAGCAGGCTGACGAAGTCGAACGGCCCTCGCGGCGCCACTTGGTCGATGCCGGCGTCGAGCTCGTCGGTGGTCCAACCGGTGGTGGCGATCGTCTGCGGGTCGGCCAGATCGATGCCCTGCGTGCGCAGCGCGGCGGCGAGCTGATGCGGCCAGCGACCGTCGACCGCGACCGCTTCACCAATGGTGTAGGAATCGCCTAGGGCCAGATACGACAAGCCCATCGCTCAAGCCACCGACCGGCGGGGCTTCAGCGGCACCACCTTGGTGGCGTCTTCGGCACGGCGGGCGAGGGCACGATCGATACGGGCGAACACGTCGCGCATCACCGACGCCTCTGGCAGCAGGGTCACGCGGAAGTGGTGGCGGTAAGGCACGTTGAAGCTTGAGCCCGGTACCACCAGCACGCCGTCGTTGTTCATCAGGTCCAGCGCGAAATTGTGGTCGTCGAAGCCCTTGGCGGCGGCGCCGACCACGGCCGGGAACGCGTACAGCGCACCGGCGGGGGCGACCAGCGACAGATGCTCGCTGGCCTCGCAGGCTTCGATCACCGCACGGCGGGTTTCATACAGACGGCCACCGGGTGCGCACAGCTCGGAAATGGTGTCCGGCCCGTTCACTGCGGCGTCGATGGCGTACTGGCCCGGCACGTTGGCGCACAGGCGCAGCGCGCCCAGCAGGTCCAGCGCGGCGCGGAAGTCGCCCAGGCGTGCGTCGTCGCCGCTGAGGTGGGCCCAGCCCACGCGCCAGCCGCAGGCGCGGTGCACCTTGCTCAGGCCGCCGAAGGTCAGGCAGGGATGGTCACCGGCCAGCGGTGCGACCGGCTGGAACACCGCGTCGTCGTACAGGATCTGGTCGTAGATCTCATCGACCAGCAGCAGCAGGTTGTGCTGGCGCGCGATCTCGACCACGCGCTCCAGCAGCTCGCGCGGGTAGCTGGCGCCGCTGGGGTTGTTCGGGTTGATCAGCACGATGGCGCGGGTGCGCGAGGACACCAGCGTCTCGATCTCGCTCGGGTCCGGCTGGAAGCCGTTCTCGGCGGCGCAGCGGTAATACACCGGGCGGCCGTCGTTGAGGATGGTCGAGGCCGACCACAGCGGGTAGTCCGGCGAGGGCACCAGCACTTCGTCGCCCGGGTTGAGCAGCGCACGCAGCGACAGGTCGATCAGCTCGCTGACGCCGTTGCCGACGAACACACGGTCGGGGTGGGCATCCGGTGCGCCACGGCGGGCGTAGGCGGCGGCGATGGCTTCTCGGGCAACCGGCAGGCCCTGCTGGTGGGTGTACGGATCGGTGCGGCCCATGTCATCGGCGATGGCGCGCTGCAGGTGTTCCGGTGCACGGAAGCCGAACGCGCCGGGATTGCCGATGTTGAGCTTGATCAGCTTGTGGCCCTGCGCTTCCAGCTCCCGGGCTCGCCGTGCCAGTTCTCCGCGGATTTCGTAGCGCACTTCGGAAAGGCGCTCGCGGATGACCAGGGGTTTGGGCGAGGGAGTGGACATGGGCGGTGGGCCGCAAAAGGCATGGGGGTTCCATGGTAGCGGAATTGCTGCAGCGCATGGCAAGGGCTGCAGGGCCCGCCAACATTGGGCTGGGCGGCATCGCACAGGTAGAATGGCGGCGATGACCCAGACCCCCGATTTCACCGCCCTGCAGACCATTGGCTGGCCCTGGCCGGGCCCGCCGCAGCAGGCCGACTGGCAGGCCGTGATGGCTGCGCACCCGCAGGCCCACCCGGCGCGGGTGATCGAACAGCACCGCACCCACTACGTGGTGGCGGATGGCCCGGAGGCGTCGATCAAGGCCGAATCGTTGCCGGAATGGCAGCGCCCGCGCTTCCCCAGCCACGAACGGCCGGCGGTGGGCGACTGGGTGCTGCTGGACGGCATCCGCATCGTCGCCCTGTTGCCGCGACGTACCGCCATCAAGCGTGGCGCCGCCGGTGAGCATTACCACCAGCAGGTGATCGCGGCCAACATCGATACCGTCTTCATCGTCTGCGGGCTGGATGCGGACTTCAATCCGCGCCGTATTGAACGCTACCTGCTGCTGGTGGGCGGTGGCGGTGCCGAACCGGTGGTGGTGCTGACCAAGGCCGACCAGACCGAGTACAGCGACGATGCGCTTGCGGTGCTGGAAGAACTGGAGCTGCAGGGCATCGCGCTGCACGCGATCAACGGCCTGGATGCGGACAGTGTTGCAGTGCTGGAGCCGTGGCTGGGCCCGGGCCGCACGGTGGTGCTGGTGGGTTCTTCCGGTGCGGGCAAGTCGACGCTGACCAACACGCTGCTGGGCGAGCAGCGGATGAAGACCAACACGGTGCGCGCCAACGATTCGCGCGGCCGCCATACCACCACCCACCGCGCACTGATGCCGCTGCCGATGGGCGCCTGCCTGATCGATACGCCGGGCATGCGCGAACTGAAGCCGACCGGCGAAGAGACGCTGGCCGAAGGCGGCTTCGCCGATATCGAAGCGCTGGCCGCGCAGTGCCGCTTCCGCGATTGCATGCACCAGCAGGAACCCGGCTGTGCCGTGCGTGCGGCTATCGATGCCGGCGAGATTGAAGAGAGCCGGCTGCAGAACTACTTCAAGTTGAAGGAAGAAGTGGCCGCCGCCGCCGCGAAGCTGGCCGTGCGCCAGGCCGAGACCGCGCAGGAGCGCGGTGGCAGGAAAGGCAAGGGCCAGCAGTTCCGCCCCGCCGGCAAGCCGCGCAGGCGCTGAGCCCGAGGTACCGGGAACGCGCTTCTGGTAGGTGCCAATCTTGGTTGGCACTGTCAGGGCAGGGGGCAGCCCAGTAGATCCACGCCATGCGTGGATGCTTTCCGCGCATGCATATCTGTGCCAACCAAGGTTGGCACCTACCAAAGCAAGAGCGGAGCGTTATAGTCCGCCCATGGAACCGACCGCGACGCTGGACCGTGACGTGGCCCACCATGCAGCGCTCGATGCGCGCCTGGTCGAGGCCGTAGGAGGCATCCGCCTGCTGGGCCTGACCAGCTGGCCGGCAACCCTGCAAGCACCCTTCCTGGACAGCGTTGCGCGCGGCCAGCCGACGCTGCCGGTGGTCGACTACCCGAAGCTGGACTTCAGCGAGGAGCGTCGTGCACTGGCCGCCCTCGCTGCCGAGTGCGATGAAAGCCATCCGCTGGGCCATTACGTGCGGCAGTCCGCGCAGAGCTGGGATCTGGCTGCACAGCTGCTGGAAGGCCTCGGTACCGCGGCCGTGGATGCCTGTTCGGTGCAGTTGTTCGGGTCACCCGAGCAACCGTTGCCCGGCAACGGACCGAGCACGCGCGATGCAGCGCGCCACTTCATCCAGATTGCTGCCGAACTGGATCACGAACTGCTGGCGCCGGAAGAGCAGGTGCCGGTTTCGGCGATCGCGTTGCAGCTGCAGCTGCAGAATGACCTCGATGCGTTCTTCGAATCACGCATCATCCAGGTGCAGCTGGATCCGGAGCTGGTCTCCAAGGCAGCGGCCGGACCGACCCGCATCCGCCTGCGCACCAGTGCGCGTTTCAGCGCCTACGACCGCGCGCAGTTGTTCCACCACGAAGCGCTGGTGCATTCGCTGACCGCATTGAACGGCCGCGCGCAGCCGGTGCTGCCGAGCCTGGCGCTGTCCTCGCCACGGGTCACGGCCACCCAGGAAGGATTGGCGACATTCGCCGAACAGATCACCGGCAGCATCGACATCGAGCGACTGAAGCGCATCAGCCTGCGTACCGAGGCGATCGCGATGGCGCGCGAAGGTGCGGACTTCATCGAGGTGTTCCGCTACTTCTGCGATGCCGGGCAGAACCCGGAAGAGAGCTTCGCCTCGGCGCAGCGGGTATTCCGCGGTGTGCCGCCGAGCGGTGGCCTGGCCTTCACCAAGGACACGGTGTACCTGCGCGGTCTGGTGTCGGTGCACACGTTCTTCCGCCACATGCTGGCCGAGGATCGCCTGCAGGTCTGCCGCTGGCTGTTCGCCGGCAAGATGAGCCTGACCGATGCGATCGCGTTCGCGCCGCTGTTCGAATCGGGCGTGCTGAAGCCACCGCGTTGGCTGCCGCACTGGATGAGCCGGGCGAACGGCCTGGCCGGCATGCTGGCGTTCTCGCTGTTCGCCAACCGCATCCGGATGGACCAGCTGGCGCCGGAATGAAATGCGTTGGCGGCTTATGGCGTCTTGATTGATATCGGGGAGAGCGGGGGGCTTGCGCTGGCCAGGACACGCCGCAAGTACGTCCCTGTAGGCTCGGCCACGGCATCCATGCCGTGGACGGTCCTGGCCAGCGCAAG
>NZ_JBHZOP010000113.1:0-11980 GCF_042787595.1 Stenotrophomonas sp. YIM B13575
TACAACCAAGAGCGCATCAGATTGAAATTGAAGGGCCTGAGCCCGGTACAGTACCGGGAACAGGCCCAAGCGGCCGTTTGACCCCACCGTCCAACTCTCGGGGGTCACTTCACCTTGGGGGCTCGATGGCGCCTTGCTCGTGTGCGCTTTCCTGCGCACACGGCAAGACCGGGGTTGGGCGTCCTGCCCAACCCGCCCGAGGGCATGCCTCGGGCCCATGGCGCCAACGGTCCTGCCTGCCCACACCGCCCCGCCTTCGACAGGTTTCCGCTGCTGTTGGTAGGTGTCGACCTTGGTCGACACGCAGATGCACGCCATGCGTGGATGAATCTGCATCGGAATCGAAGGATCGATATCTGATCGAAATGCAGCCGAGCATGGGCTCGGCGCTACAGAAAGCGGCCAGCCAACCGGCTTTTGCTTTTGCTCTTCTTTTTTCTTTTCCGTGGCTGATCGCCCCCGGAAACTGTCCGTGGCCGGGCGGGTAGGCTGCGCAGGGGCGTGAGCCGCATGGATGCGGCGACCGAGCTTACAGGGGTGAAGGCGCTTTGCTTGCGAAGCACTGCTTCGCAAGCGCCTGAACGCACAGCCGCCAGCGGCTGGGCCGGGCCCCGGAGGGGGACTTGCAGCGTCCCCTGCGCAGCCTACCCGCCCGGCCAACCCACAGCTGGCGCCTTCAGCGACGAGCCACGAGGGGCTGCGCCGTTCGCAGGAAACCCTCAGTCGTCCGCGGACACCGTGCGCCCCGACGCCCACTCCCGCAACGCCGCCACCTGCTCGGCCATCAACACCGACAGCGGCCGCGTCGTGCGGATCTCGCCCATCAGCAGCTCGGTATCCAGCGGCCGGCCTTCGGCATGCGCCGAATACAGCCCGGCCACGATCGCCTGCTCGATTTCCGCACCGGAAAACCCGTTGGCCGCCGCTGCCAGTGCCGGCAGCGCGAAGTCGTCGGCATTGAGCTGGCGTCGCCCCAGGTGCAGCCGCAGCAGTTCCACGCGCACATCGGCCGAGGGCAGGTCGACGAAGAAAATCTCGTCGAATCGGCCCTTGCGCAGCAGCTCGGCCGGCAGCTCGTGTACCTGGTTGGCGGTGGCCACGATGAACACCGGCGGCTTGCGCTCGGCCATCCAGGTCAGCAGGTAGCCGAGTACACGGCGCGACACGCCGCCATCCTCGCTGCCGGTGGCCAGGCCCTTCTCGATCTCATCCATCCACAGCACGCATGGCGCCAGCTGCTCGGCCGAGGCCAGTGCCTGGCGCAGGTTGGCTTCGGTCTCGCCGTGGTACTTGTTGTACAGCGCGCCCACGTCCAGGCGCAGCAGCGGCACGCCAAAACCGGCGGCGGTGGCCTTGGCCAGCATCGATTTGCCGCAGCCCTGCACGCCCAGCAGCAGCATGCCGCGCGGCGGGTCCAGCCCGGCCGGTGCCGAGCCGGCGATGAAGGCGACGCGACGCTGGTTGATCCAGCGCTTCAGCCGGTTGGCCCCGGCCACGTCGCCGAAGCGCGCGCTGTCGTGCTCGAAGAACAGGTGGCCGCTGCGGTTGAGCAGCTCGAACTTCAGCCGCGCCAACTGTGGCAGGTCGTCGTCGCGCAGCGCGCCATCGGCATAGATCAGCTGCCGCGCGATGCGCCGCGCATCGACCAGGCTCAGCCCCTGCAGGTTCTTCAGGATCTTCTTGACCGCCTCGCTGTCCACTTCCACCCGGCGCCCGCCGTGTTCGCGTGCATAGGCATCGGCTTCTTCGCGCAGCATCTTCAGCAGTGCGTTGGCGTCGGGCAGGCGCGGATTGAAGCGCACCGCCAGCGCTTCCAGTTCGGCCGGCAGCTCCACCTTGGCGCCGATCAGCACCAGCACGTGCGGTTCGCTGTGGCGGCGCTGGATCAGATCGCGCAGCGCACGCTGGTGGCTGGCATAGCCCAGGTAAGGGTGGAAATCGAGCAGCAGGTACACGCCGCGCTGGTCGGCCTGGCGGATCATCTGCAGTGCGGCGCTGGCGTCGGGCGGGCCCACAGGCTCGTCCTCGCGCTCCAGGTCGATGCGGCGCAGGCCCTCGGTGATCGACCAGCGGTGCAGGGCCCGCCAGACATGCATCAGCGTCTGCCGGAACAGCTCGACGATGCGACCCTCATCCTGGGTCTCGACCACGATCAACGGCGTGTTGGCGCGGATCAGCGCGCTCAGGTCCTGCAGTTCGCTCATGGCGGTTCGGTCCTTCGGGGGCGCCACGATAGCAAAGGCCGGGGGGCACGGGTTCAGCACGGCTCTACCTTCCGTCACCATCGGCGGTGTACGCTCGGGGCACGTACCCGGAAGCGAGGCTGGCATGAAGACGATCCTGGTGGCCGGTTCCAAAGGCGGGGTGGGCAAGTCCACCATCGCCACCCACCTGGCCGCGTACGCGGCATTGCAAGGCAAGGCCACGGTGATCGCCGATGCCGACCCGCAGGGCTCCAGCACGCGCTGGGCACAGCGCCGGGCCGGGCTGGAAAGCGCGGTGCTGCCGATCGACGTGTACCGTAAGAAGCAATGGGCGCAGAAGCTGCCCGACGGTACCGATACCGTGGTGATCGATGCACCGGCCGGCGCACTGGCCGACGATATCCCGCATTTCCTCGACGCTGCCGATGCCGTGGTGGTGCCGGTGCTGCCCTCGGCACTGGACATCGAAGCCATCGTCGGCTTCCTCAACAGCCTGGCCCAGGTACCCCGCGTGCACAGCCGCAAGCTGCCGGTCGGGCTGGTGCTGAACCGCACCAAGCCCTGGACCCAGACCTCGCAGCAGGCCCTGCAGATGCTGGCTGACTGGCCCTATCCGGTGGTCGCCCAGCTGCGCGACAGCCAGAGCTATGTGGTCATGACCGGCCTGGGTCGCAGTCTTTTCGATTACCGCTCCGCCCAGGTGCGCGAGCACCAGGCCGACTGGGAACCCCTGTTGTCCTGGCTGAAGCTGTAACAGCAGTAGGTCTCCATCCCTTTATTGGAATCCCGCAATGCGCGAACTGATCCTGCTCCGCCACGCCCACGCCGAACCGGCCACCACCGGCCAGGCCGACCTTGACCGGCCGTTGTCGCCGGTGGGCCTCGCCGAAGCCGAAGCCGCCGGCAAGTGGCTGAAGGAAAACAACCTGCTGCCCGATTGCGTGCTGTGTTCCCCCTCGCGGCGGACCCGCGAAACCCTGGAAGCGGTGATGACGGCCATCGGCTATGTCGAAAAGCGCCTGGAGGACCGCATCTACGAGGCTACCCCGGGCACCCTGGCGGCGCTGGTGGACGAGCGCCGTGACCTGGACCGGGTGTTGATCGTCGGCCACAACCCCGGGCTGGAGCAGCTGGTGGCGCTGATGACCGATGGCACCAGCAGTGATTACCGTGGCATGCCGCCGGGCGGCGTCGCCGTGCTCGGTTTCGCCCGCGAGGCAACGATCGAGCCGGGCGTGGCCAGCCTGAACGCCTTCTGGTGGCCGTGAGCCGATGAGGGTGGCGTTGCCGGGCCGCTGCCTGCTGCCGGTCGTTCTGGCGATCGGCCCGGCCTGGGCCGCCGCACCGCCACCGACCGCGCTGCCGGCGGTCGTGGCCGAGTCGCCGCGTACGCTGCAGCTGGATGTGGTGCGCTCGCAGATCGGTTTCGAAGTCCGCACCCGCTTCGGCCAGCGCATCGAGGGCGTGTTCCCGCGTTTCGAGGGGCGTATCGAGGTGCTGTCCGATGGCCGTCACCAGGTCCACCTGAAGATGTTCACCCGCACCGTGGAGATCCCCGGCAAGGACCGCTACACCGGCTGGATGCGCGGCCCGGAGTTCTTCGACGCCGGCCGTTACCCGTTCGTGGAGTTCGACTCGCTGCCGTACTGGCCGGAGACGGTCGCCGACGGAGGCGGCATCGACGGTCGGCTGACCCTGCGCGGCGTCAGCCATCCGGAGACACTCAAGGTCGAGAAAGCGGAATGTGCCCGACCCGGCTATGATTGCGACGTCGTCAGCCGCGGTACCGTGCAACGAGGCCGGTACGGCATGGACAGCTGGCAGCTTGCCTTGAGTGACCGAGTGACTTTCGTATTGCGTGCGCGCCTCAGCGAGGCGCCGAAACCGTGAATCCCTTGCTGCGTGTATTGGCGCTGGCAACCGTGTTGCTGGGCAGTGGCTGTGCGTCGCTGTCGCACACCCAACGTGATCGCGCCGAGGCGATCGCCGTACAGGCACGCTCGACCCAGGTGGATTGCCAGCAGGCCGACCGCTGCGCGCTGGATTCGCCCCTGCGGGCTTTGGCCGGCCGGGCGTTCAGCGAATCGACCCCGGACCAGCCGCGGCACTACGCCACCCTGCTGGACGAGGGCGAAGGTGCGCTGGTCGCGCGCCTGAACCTGCTGCGCAGCGCGACCCGCAGCATCGACCTGCAGACCTACATCTTCGACAAGGACGACAGCGCCCGCCTGGTCATCGACGAGCTGCTGGCGGCGTCGCGGCGCGGGGTGAAGGTGCGGCTGCTGATCGACCAGCTTTCGGCGATCTCCGACCTGCAGATCCTCGGCGCACTGGCCGGTGCCCACCAGAACTTCCAGCTGCGGGTCTACAACCCGACCTTCGGCAAGGCCCGGCTGAACTATTTCGACTACGCCGGCAGCGTGCTGTGCTGCTTCCGCCGCTTCAACCAGCGCATGCACAACAAGCTGCTGGTGGTCGACGATGCGATCGGCGTGGTCGGTGGGCGCAATTACCAGGACGACTATTACGACTGGGATCGCGAATACAACTTCCGTGACCGCGATGTGCTGATCGCCGGTCCTGAAGCGCGCGCGATGGCGGCCAACTTCGATGCCTTCTGGCGTGCGCAGCGCAGCGTGCCGGCCGAGCGCCTGAACGATGTCGGCCGTACCCTGCTCAAGCAGGGCGTGCCGCTGCTGCCGCCCGCGCAGTTCCGCAGGCCCGAACGGGTGGAGCGGGTCAGCGAGGAGGCCAACGATGTCGACTTCGTCACCCGCTCGTTCGTGGACACCGCCTTGCCGGTCGCCTCGGTGCGCTATGTGGCCGATCTGCCGCGCAAGCATCGCCGCGAGCGCGCCGACGCACCACTGGCCGGGCAGCACGTCACCGAGCCGCAGCTGGATGCACTGATCTCCAGTGCGCAGCACGAAGTGATCCTGCAGACGCCCTACCTGGTGCTGTCCAAGCCGGCACAGAAGCTGTTCCGCGAGCTGCGCAAGCGGCCGGAACCGCCGCGCGTGGTGGTGTCCAGCAACAGCCTGGCCGCCACCGACAACCCGATCGTGTATGCGCTGTCGTACAAGTACAAGCGCCGCAACATGCGCGAGCTGGGCTTCAACATCTTCGAATTCAAGCCGTTCCCGCTGGATGCCCCGGTCGACTACCGCAACCTGCTGCCCGACCCGATCGCAGCGCCGGGCAGCGATACCGGCCGCAATCCGCTGCTCGGTGGCAGCGCAGCGGGCAGCAATGCCGGTGGCGGCGGTGACGTGGTGGCTACTGCGGACGTGGATGACCCGCCGGCGCGGGTGATCCATCCGCGTACCGGCAGCGCCTATGAGAATGGTCGTGCGCGCCGGCGTGCCGCCGGCAGCGAAGTCGAGACCCGCCTGCTGCGTACCGAAACGCGCCCTTCGTTCCTGGGCAGCAAGGCGGTCAACAAACCGCTGCCGGTCACCCGCAAGGGCGCGCGCATGGGCCTGCATGCCAAGTCGCTGGTGGTCGACCGCCGCATCGGCGTGGTCGGTACCCACAACTTCGATCCGCGCAGCGAAAACTACAACACCGAAGGTGCGGTGATCATTGACGATCCGGCCTTCGCCGAGCAGCTGGCCCAGAGCATCCTGCGCGATACCCACCCGCAGAACTCCTGGACGGTGGCGCCGCGTGCCAAGCCGCCGGTCCTGTCCGGCCTGAACTACAGCGTCGGCAAGGCCTCCGAGGCACTGCCGATTCTCGACTTCTGGCCGTGGCGCTACGCCACCGACTACGAGTTCAAGCCGGGCCCGGACTGCCCGCAGCCACTGCCGCGGCAGAGCGCCGATTTCCACCGCTGCTATGTCGCGGTGGGCGACTTCCCCGAGGTCAACGTCGGGCCGAAGTGGCTGCTGGTGCGCATGCTGACCGCATTCGGCGCCGGCCTCGTCCCCATCCTCTGAAGGTAGCCGCATGACCCAGGTATTCCGCGAAGCCGTTTCCATCGAGCAGCTCAACGCACTCAGCCACAACACTGCCATCAGCACCCTGGGCATCGTCTTCAGTGCCGCTGGCGAGGACTGGCTGCAGGCGACCATGCCGGTGGATGAGCGCACCCGCCAGCCGTACGGCATCCTCCACGGCGGCGCCTCGGTGGTGCTGGCCGAAACCCTGGGCAGCAGCGCCGGCAACCTCTGCGTGGATACCGCCAAGCAGGTCTGCGTGGGCCTGGAGATCAACGCCAACCACGTGCGCGCCGTGCGTTCGGGGACGGTCACCGGCACCGCGCGCGCGGTGCACGTGGGCCGCAGCACCCAGCTGTGGGAAATCCGCATCGAGGACGAGCAGGGCCGGCTGGTCTGCATCTCGCGGCTGACCCTGGCCGTGGTGGCGGCCGGCCACGGTTGAGCCCTGGCGGCAGCAGTGACGGCGGCGGAACCCAGCGTTCCCCGCCGATGGCCGCCGTCAATGAGACTTATGGCCGAATTCGGCTGGCAGCGATGGCAGCCCTCCGGTATCGTGCGTGGATGACTTCCCCCACTCCGGCCCCCCGCGGCGGCGTGGCGCGTGTGTGCCGTTACCTGTACCGCGTACCGCTGCTGTTGGTCCACATCACCGTGTTCCTGCCGCTGATCCTGATCGGCATGCTTCCGCCATGGGGCGAGCTGCGCGTGGGCGACGATACCTTCGGCGCCAAGGTGGTGAACTGGTGGCAGGGCGGGCTGATGTGGATCTTCGGCTTCCGCCTGTCGCGTATCGGCCAGCCGCTGCCGGGCGCGGTGCTGTTCGTCGCCAACCATGTCAGCTGGGTCGATATCTCCATCCTGCACAGCCAGCGCATGATGGGCTTTGTCGCCAAGCGCGAGATCGCCAGCTGGCCGGTGGTCGGTTGGCTCGCCGCGCGCGGCCAGACCATTTTCCACCAGCGTGGCAACACCGAATCACTCGGTGGGGTGATGCAGGTGATGGCCGACCGCCTGCGCGCCGGCAAGGCCGTGGGCGTGTTCCCGGAAGGACGTACCCGCGGCGGCCACGACGTTGGCCCGTTCCATGCACGCATCTTCCAGGCGGCAGTCGAAA
The DNA here is from genome assembly GCF_042787595.1 of Stenotrophomonas sp. YIM B13575. Lineage (NCBI taxonomy): Bacteria > Pseudomonadati > Pseudomonadota > Gammaproteobacteria > Lysobacterales > Lysobacteraceae > Stenotrophomonas > Stenotrophomonas sp. YIM B13575. The sequence continues at coordinate 7,260 of NZ_JBHZOP010000113.1, forward strand.
CCAGCGTGCCGGTGCAGCCGGTGGCGCTGGTCTATGGCGTGCGCGGGGATGCACAGACCATCGTGGCCTTCGGCCCGGGCGAGAGTTTCTTCGCCAATTTCCTGCGCCTGCTCGGTGAGCCGGCGCGGCATACCGAAGTGCATTTCCTGGAGCCGATCGGCACCCAGGACCTGGAAGGCCGTCGGCGCATCGCGGAAACCTCGCGCGCGCGCATCGTGGCGGCCATGAGCGGGGATTGAGGCCAGGGTGGCCGTGTTTCCGCCACCGACCCTCGACGCTGATGCGCCGATGCTCACCGCGTCCGACTATCAGCCGCCGCGCTGGCTGCGCAATCCGCACCTGCAGTCGATGCTCAGCTCCAGCCGCATGCGCCTGCAACGCGGCCTGCTGCTGCTGGCCGCCACCGGCGCGGTCAGCGAGGAGCTGATCCTCGATGGTGGCGAGGGCGTGCGCCTGCAGGGCTGGCACAGCCATGTCGAAGGGCGCGAACCGCGCGGCATCGCCCTGTTGCTGCACGGCTGGGAAGGCAGCGCCGAATCCAGCTACATGCGCATGGCCGCTGCCCGCATGCTGGAGCAGGGGTTCGACGTGGTGCGGCTGAACTTCCGCGACCACGGCAATACCCATCACCTCAATCCCGGCATCTTCCACTCCAATCTCATCGACGAAGTGGTGCATGCCGCAGGCGATGTCGCCCAGCGCTGGCCCGATCTGCCGCTGGTTGCGGCGGGCTATTCGCTGGGTGGCAACTTCGTGCTGCGGCTGGCGCTGCGCGCGCCGGCCGCCGGTGTGCCGCTGCAGCACGTGGCTGCCGTCTGCCCGGTGCTGGACCCGGGGCTGACCATGGAGAACATCGAGAACGGCCCGGCGATGTACGACTGGTACTTCCGCCGCAAGTGGGCCGGTTCGCTGCGTCGCAAGCGCGATCTGTTCCCCGAACTGAGCGATTGCGACGACCGCGTGCTGAACATGGACATCCGTTCGCTGACCGCCTGGCTGGTCGAACGGCACACCACGTTTGGTTCGCTGCAGGCCTATTTCGATGGTTATTCCATCGCCGGCGACCGCCTGTCCACGCTGCAGGTGCCCGCTGACATCCTGATGGCGCAGGACGATCCGGTGATCCCCTACGCGACCTTCCGCGATTGGCAGCTGCCGCAGCAGGCGCGGCTGGAAACCGCCTGCTGGGGCGGCCACTGTGGCTTCCTGGAAAACTGGCGCGGCGATGGGTTCTCCGAACGCTGGGTCGCGCAGCGCCTGCGGCGCGTCCTGGCGGGCTGAACCGGCACCGGCGCGCGGCCCGCTACAATGCGGGTTTGACCTTGAACCGGACGGCCATGCAAGACCAGATCCTCCAAGCGTTGCGCCAGAACGATGCCGGCCAGGCCGTGCAGCTGGCCCAGGCGTGGACCCGTGACGAACCCGGCAAGGCCGAGGCCCACCGCTGGCTGGCGCTTGCGCTGCAGCAGCAGGGCCAGGCCGAGGCCGCGATGGAGGCGTTGCAGCAGGCGCTGCAGCTGGCTCCCGATGATGCGCAGCTGCACCTGCAACACGCCGGCCTGCTGCTGGCACTGCGCCAGTTCGACGGCGCCGATGAAGCCCTGCTGCGCACCACCGGGCTGGACCCCAACGCCTTCCCGGCCTACCTGATGCAGGCGCACCTGGCGGTGGGCCGCAACGACTTCGACGAGGCCCAGCGGCTGTCGACCTTGGCCTCGCGGCTGGAGCCGGACCATCCGGAACTGCTGACCATCGATGGCATGGTTGCGCTGCGCCGTGGCGATGCCGACCGCGCGCTGGCCCTGCTGTCGGCGGCCAGCCAGGCGCTGCCGGACGATACCCGCGTGCTGTACGCACTGGGCTTTGCCTATCTGGGCAAGGACATGCTGGCGTTCGCCGAGCAGGCATTCCGTCGCGTGCTGGCGTTGAACCCGAAGATGTCCTCGCTGCACGGCATGGTGGTGCAGCTGGCCTTGCGCCAGGGCAACGTCGAGGCCGCCGCCGAGGCAATGCAGCAGGCGCTGCAGCAGCCGGAGCTGGACGTGCCGCCGATGCGCCGCCTGGCCGGTGAACTGGCACTGCGCAGTGGCCAGCCGCTGCAGGCGCTGGAGCACCTGCTGCCGCTGCTGGAATCGCTGCAGGGTGATCGCCAGGTGCTGCAGCTGCTGCTGATGTCCTGGCAGCGCCTGGGCCGCGAAGATGAAGCCCGCGCACGTCTGGATGACGCGCTGGAAAGCAATGACCAGCTGCATGACCTGTGGCTGGCACGACTGGCCGTGGAAGACGTCGGCAGTGCCGGCGCCGTGGCCGTCGTGGAGCGCTGGATGGCAGCGATGCCCAGCCACCTGCCGGCGCTGGAAGCGCGCATGCGCCTGCATGACATGGCCGGCGAGCACGAGCAGGGCGAAGCCATCGCCGAGCGCATCACCACCCTGGAACCGGGCCGCGTCAGCGGTGAAAGCCGTCGCGTCGAGGGTCTGCTGCAGCGTGACCCGGCCGCCGCCGTGGAGCGTGTGCAGGCCTTGATCGCACAGGCACCGGAGGGACACCGCGCCGACCTGCGCACCTGGCTGGGCGAAATCCAGGATCGCGCCGGGCAGCCGGAAGAAGCGCTGCGTACGTGGATGGCGCTGCAGACCGACCAGGCCTCGCAACGGCTGCCGCTGCCGCCGCAGGCCAAGGCACCGCCGAGCTGGCCGGAGATGGCCAGCATCGACGAAGCGACGCGCGACAGTGGCTCGGCACCGATCTTCCTGTGGGGCGCCCCGGGTTCGGGCGTGGAGCGGGTGGCAACCGGCCTGGCGGCTGCCAGCCCGGTACTGCGCAGTGATCGTTACACCGCCAATCCACCCGACGATGCCTTCCAGAACTACAACACGCTGCAGGACCTGGCGTCGGGCGTGCTGAGCCCGGAACGCCTGGTCGAGCGCTGGCGCGAACACCTGCCGGCGCGCGGCCTGGAAAGCGACACCGTGATCGACTGGCTGCTGTGGTGGGACAACGCGCTGTTGTGGGCATTGCGCCCGCAGCTGCCGCAGGGTCGCCTGCTGCTGGTGCTGCGCGACCCGCGCGACATGCTGCTGGACTGGATCGCCTATGGCGCCGCTGCACCGCTGGCGATGACCTCGATGGCCGAAGCCAGCCAGTGGCTGGTGCGTTCGCTGACCCAGATCGCCGCGCTGCACGAGGAGGACCTGTATCCGCACGTGCTGCTGCGCATCGACGACATCGGCAACGATGCACATGCGATGGCCGACCTGCTGGGCCGCGTGTTCGGACGTCCGATGCCGCCGGCTGCACAGCTGGGTGCACCGCGTCTGCCCGCCGGCCACTGGCGCGGGTATCGCGACGTGATGGGCGCTGCTTTCGCCCAGCTCACCCCGGTCGCGGTGCGATTGGGTTACCCGGAAGAGTGAGGAGCATCAGATGCAACTGAGCAGTCACAGCCTGGTCAACGGTGCGCCGATCGACCGTGAGTTCGCCGCTGGCGATGCCAACGGCTTCGCCCCCGACCGCAACCCGCACCTGGCCTGGAGCGGCGCGCCCGACGGCACCCGTTCGTTCCTGCTGGTGTGCGTGGACCCGGACGTACCGACGGTGCCGGAGACAGTCGGCCGCGATGACATGCGCGTGCCGCGCGATCAGCCGCGCTGCGATTTCGTGCATTGGGTGATGGCCGACATCCCGGCCTCGGTGCAGGAAATTGCCGCGGGCAGCTGCAGCGACGGCTTCGTGGTGAAGGGCAAGACCGCGCCGGCCGGCCCGGCCGGCAGCCGCCAGGGCCTGAACGATTTCACCGGCTGGTTCGCCGGCAATCCGGACATGGCCGGTGACTACCTGGGCTACGACGGCCCGTACCCGCCGTTCAACGACGAGCGCGTGCACCGCTACTTCTTCCGCGTGTTCGCGCTGGATGTGGCCACGCTGCAGCTGCCCGAGCGCTTCACCGCCGCAGATGCGTTCCGTGCCATGCACGGCCACGTACTGGCCGAAGCGGCGTTGCACGGCACCTACACGTTGAACCCGGCGTTGGCCTGAGCGGGCAATGTGCTTCTGTAGAGCCGAGCCCGTGCTCGGCTGCTTTTCCCGATAGACAGCAGCCGAGCATGGGCTCGGCTCTACAACGCACAACGAAGAAGGGCGACCTCGCGGCCGCCCTTTTCATTTCGCAGGCAGCGGCGCGGGTTTGAACACCAGCACTTCGCCCTTGGCATTGCGCACGACCAATGCGCCGGTGTCGTCCAACGCGAGGGTCGGTGCGGTATCGCGACCGTGAAGCAGCGTTTCGGCTCGCCGTTCCTGCGCATCCACCTTGGGATTGATGCACAGCGCGGTGGTCTGGATGCCGTTCTCCAGGATCAGCCGGTCGTCCTGCAGGTGGTAATGACTGCTGGCCTGGTTGCACAGGTTCAACTCGCTCATGTAGCCGGGCTGGAAGCGCAGGGTGTACGGCGCACGGCCCCTTACGAACAACGCGTCGATGCGCTTGCCCTGCGCGTCGGTGGCGCGTGCGAGCTGCCACAGATGGGCTTCAAGCTGGTCGGTGGTGGGTGTGCTGGCGGCGTATGCACTGCTGCCACTACCGATGGCCAGCAAAGCCAGTGCGAGCATGTACGTCCGTTTCATGCCGATCTCCCTGATGCATGTGGGTAGTGCCGGCCGCTGGCCGGCATGTTCCGTATGTCGCCGGAGCGGTGTGCAGCAACCGGCCAGCGGCCGGC
>NZ_JBHZOP010000114.1:0-17845 GCF_042787595.1 Stenotrophomonas sp. YIM B13575
CTACCGCAGGCGTTCCGGATATCGGGTAGCGCCGGGCCATGCCCGGCGAGCGCAGCGGCCACCGGACCGGAGCCTTACCCCAGATCGCCCAGCCGTGCCTGCAATGCCGCGATCGCGGCCAGGCCTGCGGTTTCCGTGCGCAGGATGCGTGGGCCCAACTGCAGGCCCTGGAAGCCTGCGGCCGCCAACTGCTCACGGTCACGCGGCGACCAGCCACCTTCCGGGCCGATCGCGATCACCACGCCGCCGGCTGGCGCCGCCTGCAGTGTCGACAGCCGGTGCGCTCCCAACGGGTCCAGGGTCAACCGCAACGTGTCGGCGGGCAGTGCCGCGCTGGCCTGTGCCAGCGACTGCGGCGGCCCTACCTGCGGAATGCGCGCACGTCCGGATTGCCCGCAGGCCGACTGCACCACGTTGTTCCAGTGCGCCACGCGTTTCTCCGCGCGTGCTGCATCCAGCTTCACCTCGGTACGTTCCGCGTTCACCGGCACGATGGCGCTCACCCCCAGCTCGGTGGCCTTCTGCAGGATCAGGTCCATCTTCTCGCCGCGAGCGATGCCCTGCAGCAGGGTGATCGTCAGCGGCGATTCGTTGCCGATCGGCTGCACCTGATCGATGCGCACCTGCACTTCGCGCTTGCCGGCCAGCGTCAGCGTCGCGGTGTAGTCGTGGCCATCGCCGTTGAACAGCACGCAGGTGTCACCCTCTCGCAGGCGCATCACCCGCACCAGGTGGTTGGCCGTCTCTTCCGGCAGGGTCACGGTCTGGCCGCTGTGCAGCGCCAGGTCGATGGGGCAGCGGGTCACGCGCATGCAATCGCCTCGTCGATGGCTGCCAGCGTCGTATGCGCCAGCAGCTCCAGTTGTTCGTCGTCCACGCAGTACGGTGGCATCCAGTACAGCACGTTGCCCAGCGGGCGCAGCACCACACCGCGCTTCAGCGCCGCCTTGTAGGCATGCAGCCCCAGCTTCAGCGCCGGATCGAAGGGCGTGCGCTTGTCGCCGTTGCGGGTCAGTTCGAAGGCCACCACCATCCCGGCCTGGCGCACATCGGTCACGTGTGGATGGTCGGCGAACGGTGCGGCCAGGGTGCCCATCACCGAGGCGATGCCGCGGTTGCGGGCGATCACATCGTCGTCGCGGAAAATGTCCAGCGTGGCCAGCGCCGCCGCACAGGCCAGCGGGTTGCCGGTGTAGCTGTGCGAATGCAGGAAGGCGCGTTCCCGCGAATCATCAAGGAAGGCGTCGTACAGCGCCTGCGTGGCCAGCACCGCAGCCAAGGGCAGGAAACCGCCGGTCAGGCCCTTGGACAGGCACAGCAGATCAGGCATCACCCCGGCCTGCTCGCAGGCGAACATGGTGCCGGTGCGCCCGAAGCCGGTGGCGATCTCGTCGGCGATCAGGAAGGCGCCATGGGCATCGCACAGTTCACGCACGCGCTGCAGATAGGCCGGATCGTGCATGCGCATGCCACCGGCGCACTGCAGCCGTGGTTCCAGGATCACCGCGCAGATCTCGCCCGGATGCTGGTCGAACAGCGTGGCCAGTCCGTCGGCGGCCTGGCGTGCGCGGTCGGCCGCACTCTGCCCGGGTTCGGCCAGGTAGGCGTCGGGCGAGGGCGCGAACAGGCCCTCGGCCAGCAACGGCGCATAGACGCGGCGATACAGCGGGATGTCGGCCAGTGCGAGGGCACCCAGCGTCTCGCCGTGGTAGCCGTTCTCCAGCGAGATGAAGCGCGTGCGCCGGTTCTCACCGCGGTTCTGGAAATACTGGAAGGCCATCTTCAGCGCCACTTCGACGCCGGCCGAGCCGTTGTCGGCGTAGAACACTTTGGCCAGCGGCGCGCGGCCGGGCTGGCGCGGCGCCAGAGCCAACAGGCGTTCAGCCAGGGTGATCGCCGGTTCATGGCCGAAGCCGGCCAGCATCACCTGCTCCAGCTGCCCGGCCTGGGCGGCGATGGCACCGCCGATGCGCGGCTCGGCATGGCCGAACAGGTTGGTCCACCAGCTGCTGACGGCGTCCAGGTAGCGGTTGCCGTCGTGATCGATCAGCCAGGCGCCTTCGCCGCGGGCGATCGGCACCAGCGGCAACGTGTGCGGATGCTCGCGCATCTGCGTGCACGGGTGCCATAGGACCTGGAGGTCGCGTTGCCGCCAGTGCTGGACCAGCGGAGAGGGGGTTGGGTCTGCTAGCATTTCGGGCTCATGAACATGTTGCTGCCTGCACATTCTATCGGCCTCGGCGCACGCGCCGGCTGCCACGGAGATTCCGCGTGAACGATGACCGCGCAAGGCGTCCTCTGCCGATCATCCATCGGATCACCGACGAGGAGAACGGGCCCTTCCAGCGCCAGCACCTGGACCTGGAGTTCTCCAATGGCGAACGCCGCCGCTTCGAGCGCCTGGTCAGCCGTGGCCATGGCGCAGTGGTGGTGGTGCCGATGCTCGATGATGAAACCGTGCTGCTGGTGCGTGAATACGCGGCCGGCATGCACCGTTACGAGCTGGGCCTGGTCAAGGGCCGGATCGATGCCGGCGAAACGCCGGAGCAGGCCGCCGACCGTGAGCTGAAGGAAGAGGCCGGTTATGGCGCACGGCGGGTCGACGTGCTGCGCGCGATGACCCTGGCGCCGACCTACATGAGCCATCAATCCTGGCTGGTGGTCGCACGCGACCTGTACCCGGAGAAGCTGGCCGGAGACGAGCCGGAGGAGCTGGAAGTGGTGCCGTGGAAGCTGGCCGATCTGGACCAGCTGATGCTGCGCGAGGACTTTTCCGAAGGGCGTTCGCTGGCGGCGCTGTTCATCGCCCGCCAGTGGCTGCAGGGAGCACGATGATCAAGCTGACCACGGAACTGCGCGAGACCGCGATCGCCATCGCCCAGGAAGCCGGGCAGGCCATCATGCAGGTCTACAGCAACGGTTTCGATGTGACACTCAAGGACGACGACAGCCCGGTCACCGCTGCCGACCTCGCTGCCGACCGGGTGATCCAGCAGGGGCTGCGCCAGCTGACCCCGGACCTGCCGATCCTGTCGGAGGAGTCGCCGCTGGTGCCGTGGGAACAGCGTCAGCACTGGGGCGCGTACTGGCTGGTCGATCCACTCGATGGCACCCGTGATTTCGTCAAGCGCAATGGCGAGTTCAGCGTCAACATCGCGCTGATCTACCAGGGCGCGCCGGCCTTCGGCGTGGTCCAGTCGCCGGTCACCGGCATTGTCTGGCACGCGATGCGGGGCGAGCTGGCGTATCGCCGGCAGGGCGTACATGACACCGTGCTGCGTACCCGTACACCCGCGACTGCGCCGCTGCGGGTCGCCGCCAGCCGTTCGCATCGCTCAGCCGAGACGAATGCGTTGCTGGCCCGGATGGGCGACATCGAGACCGTGGTGCAGGGCTCTTCGCTGAAGTTCTGCCGGATCGCCGAAGGTGGCCTGGATGTCTATCCGCGGCTGGGCCCGACCTCCGAATGGGATACCGCTGCCGGCCAGTGCGTGCTGCACGCGGCCGGTGGTGCGGTGCTCTCGGTCGGCACCGGCAAGCCGTTCCGCTACAACCGCCGGCCGACGCTGTTGAACGGCGAGTTCATGGCGCTGGGCGATACCAGCCTGCCGTGGCGGGACTGGTTGTCCGATTGATCCTGGAGAAACGCATGAGCACGCACGACACCCCTGCCACCGGCGACGCCAGCGCGGAGCTGGAGCGCCTGCTGGCCATCATGGCGCGCCTGCGCGACCCACAGGGCGGTTGTCCCTGGGACCTGGAACAGAACTTCGCCACCATCGCGCCCTATACGATCGAAGAAGCCTATGAAGTGGCCGATGCGATCGATCGAGGCGACCTCGACGACCTCTGCGATGAACTGGGTGACCTGCTGCTGCAGGTCGTGTTCCATGCGCGCATGGCCGAAGAGCAGGGCGCGTTTGCCTTCGCCGAGGTGGCGCGCGCGATCAGCGACAAGATGCAGCGGCGGCACCCGCATGTGTTCGCCGATGTCAGCGTGGACGATGCTGATGGTGTGATGCGCAACTGGGACGCGATCAAGCGTGCCGAGCGCGCTGCCAAGGGCGAGCAGGACACCTCGGCGCTGGCCGGGATCTCCCGCGGCTTGCCGGAATGGCAGCGGGCGGTGAAGCTGCAGTCTCGCGCAGCCAAGGTCGGTTTCGACTGGCCCGGCCCGCTGCCGGTGCTGGACAAGGCAGCCGAGGAACTGCAGGAACTGCGCGAGGAGTTCGAGCGCGGTGACATCGCCGGCAACAAGGCGCGCCTGCAGGAGGAACTGGGTGACCTGCTGTTTGTCTGCGCCAACCTGGCGCGGCATGCGGACATCGATCTGGGCGCCGCGTTGCGCGGGGCCAACCACAAGTTCGAACGTCGCTTCCGGTCGATGGAGGCACAGGCCGAGGCACAAGGCGATTCGCTGGCTGCACTCGATCTGGAGGCACAGGAAGCCCTCTGGCAGCACGCCAAGGCTACGGAAAAAGCGTGAAAACGCTGGGTCTGTTCCTGCTGACCGCACTGGCCGAGATTGTCGGCTGTTACCTGCCCTGGTTGTGGCTGCGCAAGGGCGGCAGCATCTGGCTGCTGCTGCCGGCGGCGGCCAGCCTGGCGTTGTTCGCCTGGCTGCTGACTCTGCACCCGACCGCCAGCGGCCGCGTTTACGCCGCGTATGGTGGCGTGTACATCGGCACGGCGCTGTTCTGGTTGTGGCTGGTCGACGGCATCCGTCCCAGCCGCTGGGACCTGCTGGGTGCTGCGCTCTGCCTGGCCGGCATGGCCGTGATCATGTTCGGGCCGCGGCAGCCGGTCTAATGGCCGCGTCTCCTTTCCTGTAGAGCCGAGCCATGCTCGGCTGCTCTTGTCCGGCGTGGCCGAGTAGGCTCGACTCCACGCAGCAAAGGCGCATGATGGAGCCGGTCATCGCCCCGGAGCATGCGCATGTCCCGCTTCGCCAGTTTCCGCGAGTTCTACCCGTTCTATCTCAGCGAGCACCGCAACACGATATCGCGACGCCTGCATTTCATCGGCAGCTGCGGCGTGCTGTTGCTGGTCGCCAGCGCCGTGCTGCGTGGGCAGCCGCTGCTGCTGTTGGCAGCACTGGCCTGCGGCTACGGCTTTGCCTGGGTCGGCCACTTCTTCTTCGAGAAGAACCGCCCTGCAACCTTCCGCCATCCGCTGTATTCCTTCATCGGTGACTGGGTGATGTTCGCCGACATCCTGCGGGGCAGGGTGAAATGGTGATGTTGCCCGGGGCGCTGGCCCGCGCTGCGTGATTCAACGCGCCGTGCAGCCCAGCATCGCCAGGTCGATCGAGTCGGCCATGCGCCGGTAGCCCTCGTCGTTCGGGTGCAGATGATCGCGGGTGATGTCCGCCGGCAATGACTCCGGCTGTTTCGGATCACGCAGCGCCGCATCGAAATCCACCACGCCATCGAAGCCGGTGTCCTTGCCACGCGCCCACTGGTTGATCGCGGTGCGGGTGGCGGCCGATGCCGGTTCGTAACGATCCGAATCGCCGAAGGGCGTCAGTGTGCCGAGATGGGCGCGGATGCCATGCGCGTGCAGCCGTGCCGCCACCTGGCGGTAGCCCAGCAGCATGTCCGCCGCGCTGCGCCCCGGCAGCGGCTGTGCACCGCCACCGTGGCGGATGTCATTGATGCCTTCGAACAGGATCACCTGGTCGGCGTCGGCCACCGCGATCACGTCGCGATCCAGTCGCGACAGCGCGCTGTGGCTGCGGCCATGGTCCAGCAGCTTGTTGCCGCTGATGCCCTGGTTGAGCACCACGAAGCGGTCCGGGCAGGCCTGCTGCAGACGCTGGCCCAACCGCTCGGGCCATTGGTTGAACGAGCCACGCGAGGCCGTCGCGCCCTCGGTGATGGAATCACCCAGGGCCACGATCACCTGCGGCCGATCCGCGCGCTGCACCAGCACGGCCGAGAACACATTCTGCTGGTAACCCACGCGCACGCTGTCGGCCACCGCATCCTGCTTGCCGTCGGCCACCCGCACCACGGTACGGCGCACCGCAGGGCGGGTGGGCTGCGGGAAGTACGCGGTCACGCTGATCTCCTGCAGGGCGGCGACCTGCAATGGCAACGCATCACTCAGCAGCGCGGCACCCACTGGTACGTCGATGGACGCGCGTCCATCGACGGTGACCGGCAGCGCTGCCGCCCTGCCATCCTTCAGGCGCACCCGCACCGCTTCCACATGCAGCGGCGTGGTGCCCAGCTCGTTGCTGATGCGCAGCCGCAGCGCATCGCCCTTGCTGCCCAGGCGCATGTCCTGGCGCACGGTCTGCGCGGCGAACTGTACCGGCGCATCGGCGCTGCCATCCTTGCGGTCAGGTGCGGGCGAAGCGGTCCAGGCGGTGACCCAGACCGGTGCGGCCAGCGCCACGGGGGCGGCCACGGCGCTGCCGATGGCCAGGGAAAGCACGGTGATCCAGCGCTGCATGGGCTTCGGTCCGGTCAGGAGAAGTAGGTGCCGCCGTTGACGTCCAGATTGACGCCGGTGACGAACGCTGCCGCGTCCGACGCCAGGTACACCGCCGCATCGGCCGCTTCGTCCGGCTGGCCCTGGCGACGCAGTGGCGTCGCGCCGGCCACCGCCGTGCGCACTTCCGGCTTGGTGAATTCATCATGGAAGCGCGTGGCGATCATGCCGCAGCACAGCGCATTCACGCGTATGCCCTTCGGCCCCAGCTCCTTTGCCATGGCCCGGGTGAAGGTCATCACGCCGGCCTTGGCGGTGGCGTAGATCGCCGCGCCAGGGCCACCGCCATCGCGACCGGCCTGCGAGGCGAAGTTCACGATCGCCGCACCTTCGCCCATGTGCGGTACCACGGCGTGGGTGGTCAGGTAGGTGGAGGTCAGGTTGAGGTCGATGACCTTGTGGAAGAACGCCGGGTCGATGTCGGCCAGCGGACGACGCTCGACCATGCCGCCGGCCACGTTCACCAGTACGTCGATGCGCTGGCCGAATGCCGCCTGGGTTGCTGCGACCAGGCCGGCCACCGCGGCCGGATCGGTGACGTCGGCGCGATGGGCGATGGCCTGGCCACCGGCCGCCTTGATCAGCGCCAGCGTTTCCTGCGCGCTGGCTTCGTCGTTGGCGTAGTTGAGGCAGACGCGTGCACCGGCCGCAGCCAGCTTGATCGAGACGGCACGGCCGATATCACGGCCACCACCGGTGACGATGGCCACCTTGTCCTGGAACGACATGCGGGAAACTCCTTGGTTTGCGGGGGAATACGAGGGAAAGGGGGGCTCAACCGTCGTTGCGGTCGAGCTTGTGGATCGGTCCGGTCCACCACCACAGCGCCACCAGTGACAGCGGCACCAGTGCGGCGACGAGGATGAAGATCGGTGCATAGGAATGGCGGGTCAGCACCGGCACCAGCCAGGTGGTGATCAGGGTGCCGGCCACGGCGGCCAGGCCGCCGAGACCGGCCAGCGTGCCGACCGAGCGGCCGTCGAACAGATCGCCGGGCAGGGTCTGGATGTTGCCGATGGCAATCTGGAAACCGAACAGCACCGCAGCGATTGCCAGCACCGCAAACAGCGGCTGGTTGGCCAGTACCGCACCGAGCAGAGCCGGTGCCATGATCACGCAGCCCAGCGAAATCGAAAGTTTGCGTGCGCGGTCCACGCCATGGCCGGCGTTGATCAGCCGCCCCGACAGCCAGCCGCCGCTGAGGCTGCCCAGCATGGCGCCGACGAACGGCACCCAGGCGAACAGGCCGATCTGCTTGATGTCGAAGCCGAAGGTCTCGGCCAGATAGATCGGCAGCCACGATACGAACAGCCACCAGATCGGATCCAGCAGGAAACGGCAGGCCAACATGCCCCAGCTCTGCCGGTGGGCCAGCAGCGATCGCACGCTGACCTTGGGCGCATCCGCGCGCTGCTGGCCGGCCTGGTCTTCCATGATCAGGCGTCGCTCGGCGTCACTCACCCACGGGTGCTTGTCCGGGCCGGCGCGATAGACGAACAGCCACGGCAGCAGCCACAGGAAGCCAAGCGCACCGACCAGCACGAAGGTGCCGCGCCAGCCCAGCCACAGGTACAGGCCGGCGATGGCCGGCGCCGAAACGATGGCGCCGATGGACGCACCTGCGTTGAAGATGCCCTGTGCGAGGGCGCGCTCACGCGCGGGGAACCATTCGGCGTTGGCTTTCACCGCACCGGGCCAGGCGCCGGCTTCGCTGACGCCCAGCATCGCCCGCACTACGCTGAAGGACAGCATGGAGTGGGTGACCGAATGCAGCGCGATCGAGATCGACCACACACTGATCGACAACGCGAACCCCAGTCGCGTCCCGATCATGTCGAACAGGCGCCCGAACAGGAACTGGCCAGCGGCGTAGAACAGCATGAACACCGTTACCAGCAGCGCGTAGTCGTCCTTGGTCGCGCCGACCTCCTTGGCGATCTCCGGCCACATCACCGCCAGCGCATTGCGGTCGATGTAGTTGATCACCGTGGCCACCGCGATCAGGCCGACGATCAGCCAGCGCACGGCCGAGCGTACCGGCACCTTGCGCAGCGTGGCCACGGCCGAGGGGCCGTTCATCGCGCGTCACCCTTGCTGCGGTCCATGCGCGCATGGCTGCCACTCCAGCGGTAGGCATGGCCATCCACCGTCACGCTGTGTTCGCCCTTCGCATCGCTGTCGTCGGCCACGCCCAGTGCGATGCGTGCGCCGCTGGCCAGGCGCAGTTCGAGCACCTCGGCATCATTGCCGCGCGTGCGGACGATCTGCTTGATGCGGCTGTCGGCGCCGTGCACGTACTCGGCGGTGCCGTTGTACTCGCCATGCGGCTCCAGCACGCTGAAGAAGGTCACGTCCTTCTGTCCTTCCACGCGCTGCAGCAGTGCGGGTTCGCGGCGCAGGTTGAATTCGGGATCGTTGGCACCGCTTTCCACCAGCAACGCCTGCGATGGCGCGCTGCTGCCGAAGCGGTAGGTGTAGAAGCGTCCGTCGAGCAGCCACGCCAGCGTGCGCGGCTCACTGCCGGCCTTGCTGCGTGCGTCCAGCCACAGGTGCTGGTAGCCGTTGTCGCCGCCGAGCACCGGGCGCTGGGTGGGGAAATGCTCGGCCTCGAAACCGGTGGTGACGATATGGCCGTTGAAGTGCAGCGGCAGGTCGTAACGCGCGGCCTTGTCGCCGTGCACCTGCAGCAGGTCCAGCACCACCGGCAGGCCCAGTTCGGGGTGGCGCAGCAACGCCTGGGTGCGGGTGAAGACCACGCCCGGATAGGCATCGCGCATCGTCGCCGAGGCGATCTGGGTATCTGCGTCGGCCTGGAAGAAGCGCACCTGCGGGGCGAGTTCCTCACCGCGCTTCCAGTCGCCCTTGAAGTGGCTCTGCTCGTTCACCACCAGGGTGTTGTGGGCCACGGTCTGCTTGGCCCAGCTGCGGTTCTCGGCCAGGTAGATGCCACCACGCTTGGCTTCCACGTTGAGGAAGCGTGCTGCGCCGTAGTCGGTCACCACGGCATTGCCGTTGTCGTAGAACAACCAGTTGAGCTTGTCGAAGTGGCCGTGGCCCATGCCCTGCATGGTGTCCTTCTGCACCAGCGCTTGGCCGCGTTCGCCGCCCATGCGCAGGATCGCCAGACCGCCGCGTTCACCGTCCGGGCCATCGCGCAGCAGCATCGGCCGGTAGTCGAACGGTTTGGCCTTGTTGGCGGCCAATGCCTGCGCCACCTGCAGGCCTTCCGGCGACAGCAGCAGGCGTTTCTGCTGCTGCGCGACCGACAGCAGGCGATCATCGCCGGCCTGCGCATAGGCGATGCCGATGCCGGCCACCAGCTCTTCGGTGTCGATGCCCTTGTCCAGGATCGCATCGTTGATCGGGAAGAACAGGCCGTCGTAGCTGGTCTGCACCAGCACGTCCACCGCCTTCAGCAGCACGCCGTCGCGGCGCGCGAAGATCTTCCGCTGCGGCTCGTTGCGCTCGATCGCGTTGGCGAACAGCAGGAACGGCGCCAGCGCATAGCGCTGGTAGTACGGGCCTTCCTCGTAATAACCATCGGGCGAGAACAGCAGGTCGATCTGCCGCAGGAAACCGAACTGGTCATCCTTGCGGCTGCCGCGCAGCGATTTCTCCACCAGCTCCGGATCGCGCAGCACGTAGCCGGTCATGCCGGTGGCGGCCACCGCCCAGGTCGCGTGGTTGTGGATCTGGTCGTAGTTCTTCGGCTCGCTGGCCAGGAACTCGGCCATCGGCCGGAACACCTGCGATTCGATGGTCTGCCGATCCTGCGGCGACAGCGCATCGCGGATCGCGTCGTAGCCCTGGATGGCGTTGACCAGCCAGACCGAATCGTTGAGCACCTGCCAGAACACCCGGCCGGGAATCTGCCCGCGTCCTTCCGGGTGCGGGCCGAGGGTCGGGTAGAGCTTGGCGTACTGCAGCAGCATGTCGCGCGAATAGGTGACATAAGCCTTGTCGCCGGTCAGCCGGTACAGGGTGCCGGCGGCCAGCAGTGCCTGGTAGTTGCGCTTGTGCTGCTCATGGGTGCGACCGCCACCCTTGTCCTTCGGCACCGGCACGTCGGTGCCGGCCTTCATCATCTTCTGCAGCGATTTCTGCGTACGCGCCTGCTCCTTGGCGAACCACGGATAGCGGCTGCCCTCGCTGGCCATCTGTTGCCACTGCGCAGCGGTCACCAGGACCGGCGCGGTATCGCCTTGTCGCGCGGCTGCAGCAGGTGCCGCGTGCAGCGGCGCCGTCGGCATCAGGGCGAAGGGAGCGGCCAGGGCAAGGGCGAGCGCCAGGCGGTGGGAACACAGGGACAGCGGCTGCAACCTCATCGATCAACTCCGGTGCTGGTGCGTGTCAGGGCAACCTCGCCCACCTTGGGATACCAGTCCACCCCCGTCTGTTCGCGCGGGGTCATCGCCAGCGCCGGATCGGCGCCGATGGTGGGCAGGGGCGTTGCCGGCACCCACAGACCGTTGGCGGCCTGCTGCAGGGCGATGCTGGCGCTGCTCACCCCGCCCGGAAATACGCTGCTGGCCTGCGGCGACTGCACGTTGTTGCTGAAGGCGATGCCCGCCAGCGAGCTGGCTGCATTCGGTGGATTCTTGCTGGTGCGGTTGACGATCAGGTTGCCGCTGAAGTGGCTGTTGCTGGCCGCGACCACGATCCCCTTGGCCTCGTCATGGCCCACGCCGAAGCTGATCTTCGCCACGTCGACAAAGGTGTTGCGGCTGATGGTTGCGTTGACCACCGGCGCATAGCCGGACAGTGGCGGATTGGCCTGTGCATCCATCACCGCCAGCGCCGAACGGTTGCTGGAGCCGGCCAGCCGTTCGAAGTAGTTGTTGCTGACGGTCTGGTCGGCATTGATGATGCGCACGCCGCCGGTGCCGGCCTTGTCGTCGCCGAGGAAGAGGTTGTCGATCACCCGGTTGCCGTTGCCGTGGCGCAGGGTCAGCGCGCCGGCCGAACGATAGAACACGTTGCCGCGGAAGGTGTTGCCGCCGGACTTGTTGGAGACGATCTCGGTCTCGCCATCGCAGCCCTCGAACCAGTTGTTCTCCACCGTGCTGTTGGAATCGCTGAGCGAGGTGTCGCTGGTGCCGACGCGGATCGTTTCGCCGCCATTGACGCCCAGCGCCGGGCGCGGGCCGAACCAGTTGTGGTCGATGCGGTGCTGGTTGTCCAGGCCTTGGGTGGCGTCGCGCACCACCACCACCGTCGGACCGGCGTTGGTCTTGCCGCGCAGCTGGCTGTGGTCGAGGCGGTTGTTGCTGCCGTACAGCGACACCCAGTAGTCCTGGTCGCTGCCATCGGGGTTGCTGTAGTCGTCGATGACCAGCCCGGTGACGCGACTGTGGCTGGCCACCGCCTTGCTCGACTCGCGGAAGGCCACCACTGCGTCGCCCGGGGTGTAGCCGTTGCGGAACACCAGGTTGGAGACCTGCAGGTAGCTGCCGGCCAGGCGCAGGTCCGACGCCCCGCTGAGGATCACCTTGCCCGGCGTCTGCGCGCGCAGCACGATCGGCGCGGCGGCCGTGCCTTGGCCCTTCAGCAGCAGGCGCGCGTCGGTCCAAGTGCCATCGGCCAGCACGATCTCATCACCAGGCTGCAGCGCGGCAGCGGCGGTGGCGAACGCGCCGACGTCGTGTACGAGCCAGCTGGCAGCTGTTGCCGGCGAACTGGTTAGGTATGTTGCCAGTCCAATTGCCAGGCAATAACCAAGGGTAGTTTTCGAAAGGCGGTGCGAAGTCGATTGAATGCGCATGAAGTCCTTCCAGAGACGGCGATGCCGAGGTTTCAGAGTGGGTGTGCATACCACTTGTTGGGTGTGTTGTAAGCCACGTTGCGCGCAAAGTCATGCTGCATCAGCACATGAAATGGCGGGCAACCGGTCTGAATCAAAGGTATTACGAAAAATCCAGTCCAGTTGGTTGACATTTGTGTGTCGGCGTGTCGAAGCTGCGTCCCACGCCTACCGTCCGGGCGATCCTTTGGGAGGAGGAAAACCATGCGGCAACCTGCCGGAGCTGTACGTCGTACACCGTTGTCACCCACACCGCTGATCGTGGCACTGCTCGCTGCGCTGGCCGCTTCGCCGGCCGTGCAGGCGCAGTCTGCCGCTACCGGTTCCGGGCAGGACGCCACCACCCTGGACCAGGTCCAGGTCACCGGCATCCGCGAGTCGATGCAGAGTTCGATCAACAAGAAACGCGACGACACGGTGATCGCCGATGTGTTGTCGGCCGATGACATCGGCGACCTGCCCGCGCCGTCGCTGGCCGATGCGATCGAAACGCTGACCGGTGCCGCCTCGACCCGCGACAAGACCGGCGCGTCGGAAATCTCGATCCGTGGCCTTGGCGCCTTCCTCAGCAGCACCAACTTCAATGGCCGCGAGATCACCAACGGCAGCGGCGACCGCTCGGTGAACTTCAACATGTTCCCGGCCGAGCTGATCAATACGGTGGCGATCTACAAGACCCAGCGCGCCGACATCATCGAAGGCGGCGTTGCCGGCACCATCGGGCTGGAGACGGTCAAGCCGCTGGAGTACGGCAAGCGCTCGGCGCAGATCGATCTGCGTGGCAGCTGGGCCGAGTATGACAAGAAGTACCGCGACGACGATGGCATCGGCTATCGCGGTACCGCCAGCTACATCGACCAGTTCGAATTCGGCAACGGCCAGAAGCTCGGCATCTCACTGGGCATCCAGCGGCTGGAGGGCACCGACCCGGAGGAGAGCATCACCAGCGGCTCCACCTGGTATGCCTGCGATGGCAGGCAGAACGTGGCCAATGCCAACTGCAGTGAGGTCAGTGCGCAGGCCATCGCCAACGGTGCACCGTATTACCTGGTGCCAAGCAGCCGCATCTATCGCCTGAAGCAGGAACGCAATGATCGACAGAGCGAGTTCGCGGCGATCCAGTGGCGGCCCAACGACGTGGTCGAAGTCAACCTCGATTTCGAGCATACCGAGCGCAACTGGGACGAGAACCGCAGCGACCTGAGCCTGTCCAACGCACGCCGCGGCATCACCCAGCGCGACGTGGACGAGGACGGCATCGTCCGTCACCTGCATGGCAGCACCTCCATCGATTCGACCTCCAACCGCTACTGGCGCGGCGAGGAATACACCGGTGGCGGCCTGAATCTGATCCTGCGTCCGAGCCCCGCCTGGGAGCTGTCCACCGATCTTTCCTATTCGCATACCAACCGCCTGGACAGCGAGCGCATGACCCGGCTGCGCGCCAACCAGCGCGACGTCAACAACGTCATCGTGCCGGGCATCAGCAGCGGCGCCACCGGCTATGTCGACTACGACTGGGACTGGCATGGCGAGGTGCCGAGCGTGGCGCTGGCACCGAACTTCGATCCGAACAACTGGGATGCCTACACCGGTGCAGCGCGGGTGACCTCCAGCGCGACCGAGAACGACCACAAGATCAAGGCTGGCCGCTTCGATGCCAGCTTCATGCCCGAGTCCGGTTTCTTCACCCGCATCAAGGGCGGCGTGCGCGCCAGCCAGGCCG
The DNA here is from genome assembly GCF_042787595.1 of Stenotrophomonas sp. YIM B13575. Lineage (NCBI taxonomy): Bacteria > Pseudomonadati > Pseudomonadota > Gammaproteobacteria > Lysobacterales > Lysobacteraceae > Stenotrophomonas > Stenotrophomonas sp. YIM B13575. The sequence continues at coordinate 14,022 of NZ_JBHZOP010000114.1, forward strand.
ACTACCGCCTGCGCGACAACACCCTGGTGACCGACTACGACCAGCGCGTTGCGGCCGACAAGGCGAAGATCATTGCCGCCAACCGTGCCTGCCGTGCACCGTTCCCGCAGGATGACTTCATGGATGCGGCCAGCGGCAACACGATCTCCTCGTGGGCGTACTTCGATCCGAGCTGCCTCTATGCGTCGTTCCGCGGCACCAGTGACAGCGGCCTGGACCCGGATTTCCAGGATCCGAACAACGTCGATGTGACCGAGAAAACCCGCGCGCTGTATCTGATGGGCGAGTTCAGCAGCACGCTGTTCGGGCTGCCGGTCACCGGCAATGTCGGCCTGCGCTGGGTCAAGACCGACGTGCGCTCGGAAGGGGTGCGCACCGACCTGGCGATCATCGACAACGGCGATGGCACGATCCGCCTGCAGCCCACCGGCGACTACACCACCCAGGTGTTCAAGGCAGGCAACGACAAACTGCTGCCGAGCCTGAATGCCGCCTTCGAGCTGAAGCCGGACCTGCTGTTGCGGGTGGGCGCGTACCGGGCGATGTCGCGCCCGGATATCGCCGCACTCGGTGCGGGTCGAACCATCAATGTCAGCAGCGATGCCACCTATACCGGCCTGGCCGACGCGCTGGACGACATCAGTGCCAGCGGCAATCCGGCCGCGCAGCCGCTGATGTCCTGGAACGGTGATGTCTCGCTGGAGTGGTATGCCAACCCGGACACGCTGCTGGCCGGTGCGGTGTACTGGAAGCAGTTCAACGGCGGCACCGCCACCGCGCTGGTGCCGGAAACCTACACCATCAACGGACAGACGGTGACCGTGCCGGTGCGCCAGCAGGTGACCACCGACGAGGACAGCACCCTGACCGGTATCGAGCTCAGTGCCACCCACCGGTTCTCGTACCTGCCCAAGCCGTTCGACGGCCTCGGCTTCAAGGTCAGCTACAACTATGCCGACGCCGACTACCAGACCCAGGATTCACGGCTGGGCGAGCAAGTGGCCGCCGATGGATCGATCATTCCGGCCATCGTGCCGCCGGCCGGCCTGAGCGGCTTCTCGCGGCACGTGCTGTCCGGTTCCCTCTACTGGGACGTGGGCCGCTTCAACATCCAGGCCATCGGCAAGTTCCGCTCGCATTATTACCAGGACTTCACCGGCAACACGGCGCAGCAGAACCGCTATTACGATGACAACACCAGCGTCGACCTGCGCCTGCGTTACCGGGTGAACAAGCAGCTGTCGCTGTCGCTGGAACTGATGAACCTGACCAACGAACCGCGTGTGGCATACCAGCCGCTTTACGGGAATTTCCGCGAGGTGGTGAGCTACGGGCGGCGCGCGTATTTCGGTGTACGATACAAGTTCTGAACAGGGCGGCGCGGCCAATGGTCGCGCCGTCGCTCCAACCGGACCCGCACCGTGCCCGGTGGCCGGGGACGGGCCCGGAGGGAACCGCCAAGGGTCAGCCGCATGTCCGCCAACCGTCTCTACCAGACCATCGCCGCCAAGCTCCGCAAGCTGATCGAAGATGGCGAATATCCGTCGGGTTCGCGCCTGCCGGGCGAACGTGAACTTGCCGAACGCTTCGGCGTCAGCCGGGTCACCATCCGCGAGGCGGAAATCGCCCTGGAAGCGCAGGGCTGGATTGCGATCCGCATCGGCTCGGGCGTCTATGTGAAGCCGCGCCCGGCCCAGGCTGCCGGTGGGCTGCCCGATATCAGCGCCTTCGACCTGACCGCGGCGCGTGCCGTGTTCGAGGCAGAAGCGGCCGCGCTGGCAGCAAGCAACATCGATGAGGCCGGCATCGCCGAGCTGCAGGTGCTGGCCGAAGCGTTGTGCCGGCGTGACCTCAGCGATGAAGAGGCCGGCGATTACGACCGCCGCTTCCATCTGACCATCGCCCGCCTGTCGGGCAATCCGGTGGTCGAGTATTTCGTGCAGCAGATCTGGCGCATGCGCAGCGAGCTGCCGCGGGTGACCGAGGTCTATGCCCGGGTGTGCCATGACGATGGTGCCAGCCGCGCCGACGAGCACATGGCGATCTTTGAAGGTCTGCGTGCGCGCGATCCGGTCGCCGCACGCAACGCGATGCGGCATCACTTCCAGCGCCTGTTCGAGGCGATGCTGGAGGCGACCGAAAGCCAGGCCCTGGCCGAGATCCGCCGACAGACCCAGCAGGACCGCGAGCGCTTCCTGGCCACGACCCGGATCTGACCGGGTTCATCCGGTAAAGCCGGGCCACGCTCGGCTGCATTGCGCTGGAACGTGCCGCACCCGCATCGCCTGCATCCACGCGCTATGCTGGGCTCCGGACGTCTCCCATAAGGAAAGCGCGATGTTCCCGACCATGTTCTTCAGCGCGGTACTGGCCTTCGTGGCCGTGGTCATCCTGTTCAAGGCGGTACGGATGGTGCCGCAGGGCTATGAATGGACCGTCGAACGGTTCGGCCGCTACACCCACACGATGTCGCCCGGTCTGCACTTCCTGATCCCGATCGTCTACGGGGTGGGGCGCAAGGTGAACATGATGGAGCAGGTGCTGGACGTGCCCGGACAAGAAGTGATCACCAAGGACAACGCTGCGGTGCGCGTCGACGGCGTGGTGTTCTTCCAGGTACTGGACGCGGCCAAGGCCGCCTACGAGGTGTCCGTGCTGGAAGTGGCGATGATCGCCCTGGTGCAGACCAACATCCGTACCGTGATCGGCTCGATGGACCTGGATGAATCACTCAGCCAGCGCGAGGTGATCAACGCCAAGCTGCTCAGCGTGGTCGACCATGCAACCAATCCGTGGGGCGTGAAGGTCAACCGCATCGAGATCCGCGACATCCAGCCGCCGCGCGACCTGCTCGATGCGATGGCACGGCAGATGAAGGCCGAGCGTGAGAAGCGCGCGCAGATCCTCGAGGCGGAAGGTTCGCGCCAGTCCGAGATCCTGCGTGCCGAAGGCGAGAAGCAGGCCACGGTGCTGGAAGCGGAGGGGCGGCGCGAGGCTGCGTTCCGCGATGCCGAAGCCCGCGAGCGCCTGGCCGAAGCCGAAGCCAAGGCGACCCAGGTGGTGTCGGCGGCGATCGCCGACGGCGACGTCCAGGCCATCAACTACTTCATCGCACAGAAGTATGTGGAAGCGTTCAAGGAACTGGCCACGTCGCCGAACCAGAAGCTGGTGCTGATGCCGATGGAGGCCAGCGGCGTGATCGGGTCGATCGCCGGCGTGGCCGAGCTCGCCAAGCAGGCCCTGTCCAACCAGGAAACCCGGCCGCCGGCGAAGCGGCCGCCGCCGATTGGAGGCTGACATGCGCTGGGAAGTCGTTGCCTGGGGTGCGTTGGCATTGTTGCTGTTCGCCGCCGAAGCGCTGGCGCCCGGCGCGTTCATGCTGTGGATCGGTATCGGTGCGGCGGCGGTGTTCGCGCTGGTAGCGGTGTTCGCCGATATTCCGGTGCTGTGGCAGGTGGTCGCCTTCGTGGTGCTGAGCGTGCTGTCGATCCAGTGCTACCGGCACTGGGGCAAGCCGCGCGCGCGGCAGAGCGACGCGCCGCTGCTCAATCGCCGCGCTGAACAACTGGTCGGGCGGGTGGTGCCATTGCAGCAGGCCATCGTCGGCGGGCAGGGCCGGGTCAGCATCGACGACGCGTCGTGGCAGGTGAGTGGGCCGGAGCTGCCGGCCGGCACGCTGGTGCGGGTAGTGGCGGTGCAGGGCAGTGCGCTGGTAGTCGAAGCGGCCGGCTGAGTTTTCCAGCCAACGGCGCAGCCCCTCGTGGGTGGTCGCTGAAAGCAGATGCTGGGTTGGGTCGGGGGGGGGGGGGGGGGGGGGGGGGGCG
>NZ_JBHZOP010000115.1:0-12511 GCF_042787595.1 Stenotrophomonas sp. YIM B13575
GGTGGGTCCGGTTGCGGGGGCGTGAGCGCCATGGATGGCGCGACCGAGCTTACATGGACGTACTTGCAGCGTCCCCCGCAGCCGGACCCACCCCGCCATCCCACGGAATGCAGCTGTTGCTGTTGTCGTTGCCGTTGCCGTTGCTTCGGCCGTTGCCTCTGCGGGTGCCGGGCGCAGCCCGGCCTAAGCCCACCCCTCATGCTGCGCCGCAGAATGCATTGGGCGAAATTCCCATGCTCTACTTGAATCGATCTAAATCCGCCGGGGTGCGGATTTGCACCGATGGAAACGAGGGCTCGGGCTGTGTGGCCGGTCCCTCGCTGCCGCCCTGCCGCCAAGGAGTCCTGCCCGTGACCAGGTTGTCCCGCCGTCGTCCCGCCCGCCGCCTGTCGGCATTGTCCCATCGGCCCTTGGCCCGCATCGCCTGCCTGCTGGCGCTCGCGGTGACGCCCTGGCTGCAGGCCGCACCGGCCGCGCTGGAGCGCGAGGTCAATACCTTCATTGGCAGCAAGGATGACGGCAACACCTTCCCCGGTGCCTCGGCGCCGTTCGGCCTGATCCAGGTCAGCCCGATTGGCAGCCACTATTCGGGGTGGCGCTACGACGACGACAGGATCCGTGGCTTCGGCCATTCGTTCCTCTCCGGCGCCGGTTGCTGGGAGCAGGGCGGGCAGGTCTCGGTGCTGCCGGTGACCGGCAGCATCGGCCCCGGCGGTGATTTCGATACCGGCAACCCCAAGCAGTTCGACCACAAGGCGTATGCCTCGGCCTATACCCATGACGGCGAAATCGGCCAGGCCGGCTACTACAAGGTGCGCCTGACCAGCTACGGCGGCATCGATGCCGAAGCCACCGCACGTACCCGCGCAGCTGCCGAGCGCTACACCTTCAGCCAGGGCAAGGGCGATGGCCACGTGCTGGTCAATGTCGGCCAGGCCAACGAGCGCCACTCGGTGATCGGCAGCGTGGTCGATGTGGTCGGCGACCGCGTGGTCGAAGGCAAGCTGGTCACCAAGAGCTTCTGCGGTGGCCATCAGTACACCACCTGGTTCCGTATCGAGTTCGACCGCCCGTTCAAGGCGCATGGCACCTGGGGCGAGGGCGGCGGTCTGCCGGGCGCGCGGCACAGCATGGAAGGCGAGCAGAAGCCGAATGGCGCGTGGCTCAGCTTCGACCTGGCCAAGGGCCAGTCGGTCACGGCCGTCAGCGCGATTTCGCATGTGGACGCCGAAGGCGCGCGCACCAACCTGCGCGCCGAGGGCATGCAGGGCGGGGCGCTGCTCGGCTTCGATCGCATGCGCGCGCTGTCGCAGCAATCGTGGCGCGAGCAGCTGGCACGCGTCCGCGTGCAGGGTGGCAATGGCGATGACCGCACCGTCTTCTACAGCGCGCTGTACCACGCGCTGCTGCAGCCGATGACCGGCAATGATGCCGACGGCCGCTACCGTGGTTACGACGATGGCATCCATCGCGCCGATGGCTGGACCTACTACGAGTACTTCTCGCTGTGGGACACCTACCGCGCACAGAACCAGTGGCTGGCGCTGACACGTCCGGACGTGGCGCGCGACATCGGCCGCACCCTGCTGGCGATCGACGAGCAGGGTGGTTGGCTGCCGCGCTGGGGCTATGCCAATTTCGAGACCAACATCATGACCGGCGACCCGGTCACCCCCTTCATGGTCGATCTGTGGCGCTTCGGTGCACTCAAGGGCCGCGAAGGACAGGCATGGGATGCGCTGCGCCGCAACGCGTTCGGCACGCCGCCACTGAACTCGCGGATGGCCGGTCGCTCCGGCAACCCGACCTACCTGGACAAGGGCTACGTGGTCTACGACCGTGCGTTCCCGTCCAAGGGCATGGACGTCGACCCGCACCACGGTGGTTCGGCAACGCTGGAGTACGCACTGGCCGACTGCGCGCTTTCGCAGATGGCCGATGGCCTCGGCCATGTCCAGGATGCGGCGACCCTGCGTGAGCGTGGCCGCAACTGGCGCAAGGTGTGGGACCCGCAGGTACGCGATGCGGAAACCGGCTTCAGTGGCTTCCCGCGCCCGCGCACCGAAGACGGCCAGTGGTATACCCCGGCTGACGGCCATTACAGCCCGCGCTCGCACCATGGTTTCCATGAAGGCACCGCCTGGCAGTACCAGTGGCTGGCGCAGCAGGACGTGCCGGGCCTGGTTGAAGCGATGGACGGTCGCGAGCAGGCGGGCCGCCGCCTGGATGCGTTCTTCGCAATGGATGCGCTGCAGGCCGACCCGCTCAATGCGGCGCGCCGCGAGTGGGTGGTGGGCCCGTACAGCTACTACAACCAGTTCCGCTACAACCCCAACAACGAGCCCGACCTGCATTCGCCGTGGCTGTACACGCTGATCGGCCAGCCGTGGAAGACCGCCGCAGTGGTGCGTGCGGCGCAGCAGCTGTTCACCAATGCGCCCAATGGCGTGACCGGCAACGATGACCTCGGCACGATGTCGGCCTGGTACCTGTTCAGTGCGATCGGCGTGTACCCGGCGGTGCCGGGCAGCGGCGAGTTCCTGCTGCATACGCCGCGCTTTGCCAAGGTCGAGGTCGAGCTGGGCAACGGCCGCACCCTGCGCATCGAGGCGCCTGGCGCCGATGGACGCCGCCTGCAGTACGTGCAGGGCGTGCAGGTCGATGGCCAGGCACATGCCCCGGTGTGGCTGGGCTGGAACCAGCTGCAGCAGGGCCCGAAGCTGCGTTTCGCCCTCGATGGCACGGCGCCGACGCAGGGCTGGGGCACGGCGGTGAAGGATCTGCCGGTGTCCTGGTGCGCGGCCCCGGGCAGCCAGCTGCACTGAGCCGGGCTGTGCCGTTCGAGGCAACCCAGCGAACGGCACGGCACGACAGGGCCGCGATCCATTAGGCTTGAGCATCCATCGGAGTGCGGGAAGACGATGAACGACAACGGCGACAGTTCCAGCAAGCGTTCCGGCAAGGCGGTGACGGTGACCGACATCGCCCGTGCCATCGGCGTTTCGCGCGCGACCGTGTCGCTGGTGCTGCGCGGCAGCCCGCTGGTCAACGTCGATACCCGTGCCCGGGTGGAGGCCGAGCTTCGCCGCCAGCGCTATGTCTACAACCGCGCGGCGGCGAACCTGCGGCGACGCACATCGTCCAGCATCGCGCTGGTCATCAACGATCTGTCCAACCCGTTCTTCGCCGAATTCGCTTCCGGTGTGGACGAGGCACTGGGCGGGCGTGGCTACGTGACCCTGCTCGGCAGTACCGGCGAGTCACCCGAGCGCCAGCAGGCGGTGCTGTCCACGTTGATGGAGCACACGCCTGCAGGCCTGATCCTGTCGCCGGCCGAAGGCAGCGATGCCGCGCTGCTGCGGCAGGCGCTGGGTGCCAATGCCAACGTACTGCTGTTCAACCGCGAGCTGGAAGGGGCCGAGTGGGACTTCCTGACCCTGGACAACCAGCATGGCGCCTACCTGGCTACCCGCCACCTGATCGAGCGCGGTCATCGCCAGATCGCCTTCTTCGGCGGTCATGCGGCATCGAGTTCCTGCCACCAGCGTCGCGCGGGTTTCCAGCAGGCACTGGCCGAAGCCGGGCTGGCGCTACCGCCGGGCTGGATGATCGAATCGGCACCCAACCGGCTGGAAGCGGCCGCGCGCACCGACGAACTGTTTGTCGACGGCCATCGGCCGAGCGCGGCGGTCTGTTACAACGACACCGTCGCGCTGGGCCTGATGCTGGGCCTGAACTCGCGCGGCATCCGTCCCGGCGGTGACTTCGCGGTGACCGGCTTCGACGATATTTCCGAAGCGTCGGTCGCCGTGCCGCCGCTGACCACCCTGACCGCCGACCCGCGCGAGCGCGGCCGGCAGGCGGCATCCCTGCTGCTGCAACGACTGGAGGAACCGGATGCGCCCCCACGGCGCACGGTCGCCCCGGTACAGTTGCGCATCCGCGAAAGCAGTGCCGCACGTCCGAACTGATGCTCTGCTGCTGAACTGATTGCACCCTTCCACGCACCAACGACCTTTCGCGCATCGAGGCGCGTACCGCATGCCGATCTCCGCAACGCCCCGCCCATCCGGTTCCCCGGGCAACCAGCCTGCCGTCACCAACGGCAAGGCGCTGGCCGTGGTCACCACCATCTTCTTCATGTGGGGCTTCCTGACCTGCCTCAATGACATCCTGATTCCGCACCTGAAGGCGGTGTTCGAACTGAACTATGCCAAGGCGATGCTGGTGCAGTTCACCTTCTTCGGCACCTACTTCCTGATGTCGCTGCCGGCCGGGCGGCTGGTGGCGGCCTTGGGCTACAAGAAGGGCATCGTGGCCGGCCTGGTGATCGCCGGCATCGGCGCGCTGGGTTTCTGGCCCGCGGCCGAGCTGCGCGTCTATGGCGCCTTCCTCGGTGCGTTGTTCGTGTTGGCCACCGGCATCACCGTGCTGCAGGTAGCAGCCAACCCGTACGTCGCGCTGCTTGGCCCGGAGCAGACCAGCTCCAGCCGCCTGACCCTGGCGCAGGCGCTGAATTCACTGGGTACGGCCATTGCGCCGATCTTTGGCGGCATGCTGATCCTGTCCAACACGGCCATGAGCGGCGAGCAGATCGCCGCGCTGCCGGCCGCCGAGCAGCTGGCCTACCGTACCGCTGAGGCGCACGCGGTTCAGGGCCCCTACGTGGGCCTGGCCATTGCGCTGGTGCTGCTGGCATTGTTCGTGTTCCTGTTCCGCCTGCCGGCGCTGAACGACACCACCGAGCAGGCTGACGAGGGTCATCAGCACAGCTATCTGGATGCGCTGCGCAAGCGTCACCTGCTGCTGGGCGTGCTCGGCATCTTCTTCTACGTCGGTGCTGAAGTATCGATCGGCAGCTTCCTGGTCAACTACCTGTCGATGCCCACCATCGGCGGCTTCAGCGAGCAGGAAGCCACGCACTATGTGTCGGCCTACTGGACGATGGCGATGATCGGCCGCTTCGCCGGTTCGGCGCTGCTGGCGCGCTTCTCGCCGAGCCGCCTGCTGGCGATCTTCGCGCTGGTCAATGTCGGCCTGCTGACGCTGACCATGATGACCTCCGGCAATGTCGCGCTGTACTCGGTGGTGGCGATCGGCCTGTTCAACTCGATCATGTTCCCGACCATCTTCGCGCTCAGCATCGAGCGTCTGGGCCCGCTGACCAGCAAGGGTTCGAGCCTGCTGATCATGGCCATCGTCGGTGGCGCCGTGGTGCCTTACCTGCAGGGCGTCCTGGCCGACCACGTCGGCGTGCAGGCCAGCTTCATCCTGCCGCTGCTGTGCTACGGCTACATCATTTTCTACGGACTGGTCGGCGCCCGCGCGCCGGCTGCCGGCACGCACGGAGGCTGAGTCGAAAATGGGTTCCATCGTCTGCTTCGGCGAAATTTTGATCGATCTACTAGCGCAGCCGCCGGCCTCGGCCGATACCCCGCGCGCGTTCCTGCAGTACGCCGGTGGTGCGCCGGCCAACGTCGCGGTGGCCGCCGCACGGCTGGGCGCGAAGACCCAGTTCGTCGGCATGCTCGGCCGCGACATGTTCGGCGACTTCCTGGCCGAGAGCCTGAGCGAGCACGGCGTCGGTACCGACTACATCGTGCGCACCGACGCGGCCAAGACCGCGCTGGCCTTCGTGGCGCTGGACGCGGGCGGCGAACGCAGCTTCAGCTTCTACCGCCCGCCGGCGGCCGACCTGCTGTTCCGTGACAGCGACTTCCAGGCAGGCTGCTTCGATGGCGCGCAGTGCTTCCATGTCTGTTCCAACAGCCTGACCGAAGCGGACATCGCCGACGCGACGTTCGCCGGCATGGACCGCGCGCGCACGGCCGGTGCGGTGGTCAGCCTGGATCTCAACCTGCGTCCGGCGCTGTGGCCGGCCGATGTCGACCCGACACCGCGGCTGTGGCAGGCGCTGGAACGCGCCGACCTGGTCAAGCTGTCGCGGGAAGAACTGGAGTACCTGGCAGCGCCGCTTGGCGATGACGGCGAGGCACTGGTGCTGCGGCGCCTGCTGGCCGCGCAGGCGCGCTGGGTGATCATCACCGACGGCGCCGCCACGCTGCATTGGTACACCCGCGAAACGCAGGGCAAGGTCACCAGCTTCCGCGTGCCCACCGTGGACACCACTGCCGCCGGCGATGCCTTTGTTGGTGGCGTGCTGGTCGGGCTGCTGGAGCGGGGTGGGGCGGGTGCGGGCTTTGCCGCGTTCTGCCAGGACCCGCAGGCGATCGCCGCCACGCTGCGCTTCGGCGCCGTCGTTGGCGCACTGGCGGTGACCCGCAAGGGCGCGTTCGCTGCGATGCCCTCGTTCGATGAAGTGCAGCAGTTGCTGCAGGCACAGGACCTTCCCGCATGAGCACCTCGCCCGATTTCCGTTCTCCCGCTTTCCTGCGCGCACACATCGCCGACACCATGGCGTTCTACCACCCGCGCTGCATCGATCCGAAGGGCGGTTTCTTCCACTACTTCCGTGACGACGGCAGCATCTACGATGCCAGCCATCGCCACCTGGTGAGCAGCACCCGTTTCGTCTTCAACTACGCCATGGCCTACCGCGAGTTCGGCAATGCCGAGTATCGCGATGCGGTCGAGCACGGCGTGCGCTACCTGCGCGAGGTGCATCGCAACCCGGCCACCGGCGGCTACGCCTGGACCCTGCGCGATGGCGTGGTCGAGGACGACATGAACCACTGCTACGGCGTGGCCTTCGTGCTGCTGGCCTACAGCTGTGCATTGAAAGCGGGCATCGATGAAGCCCGCACGTGGATGGATGAGACCTGGCAGCTGTTGGACGCCCGCTTCTGGGAAGCGGAGCACGGCCTGTACCGGGACGAGGCCGACGGCCAGTGGAACTTCACCGGCTACCGTGGCCAGAACGCCAACATGCACATGTGCGAGGCGATGCTGGCTGCGTTCGAGGCCAGTGGCGAGCAGCGCTATGTCGAGCGCGCGCTGCAGCTGGCCGACAACATGACCCGCCGCCAGGCGGCTAAGGCCGGCGGTCTGGTCTGGGAGCACTACGACACCGACTGGAACATCGACTGGGACTACAACCTGGACGATCCCAAGCACTTGTTCCGGCCGTGGGGCTTCCAGCCCGGCCACCAGACCGAGTGGGCCAAGCTGCTGCTGATCCTGGACCGCCACGTGCAGGCCAACTGGCTGCTGCCGACCGCGCAGCATCTGTTCGATGTGGCGGTGGAGCGCAGCTGGGACGAGGCGCGCGGCGGCCTGTACTACGGCTTCGCACCGGAGTCGCGCCGCCAGCCGGGCATGGACGGTGCGCCGATCGGCGGCGACAGCTTCGTCTGCGACGACGACAAGTATTTCTGGGTGCAGGCCGAGACGTTGGCCACCGCCGCACTGATGGCCAAGCGCACCGGCGATGAGCGCTACTGGCAGTGGTACGACCGTCTCTGGGCGTACTCGTGGGAGCACTTCGTCGACCACCGGTACGGCGCGTGGTTCCGCATCCTCGACGCTGACAACCGCAAGTACAGCGACGAGAAGAGCCCGGCTGGCAAGGTCGATTACCACACCATGGGCGCCTGCTACGAAGTGCTGAACGTCGTGCGTTGAACATCGTCCGAATGCAGTAGTGCCAGGCCATGCCTGGCAAAAACAACAGGAGCATCACGTGCATCGCCTTCCCCTCGTTGTCCGTCTGCTCCTGCTGCTGATCGCGGCGACCGCATTCCCTGCAACCGCCGCACCGCTGCAGGCGCAATGGGAATTCCGCCTGCTGCCCGGTGACGCGCAGGGCGCGGCGCATCCGGGCCTGCAGCAGTGGCGCGCGGCCACGGTGCCGGGCAGCGTGCATACCGACCTGCTGGCGCACGAGCTGATCCGCGATCCGTACGTCGGCGCGCCCGAAGCCGAGCTGCAGTGGATCGGCCTGGCCGACTGGGAGTACCGCGCCCGTTTCGATGTGGACGCCGTCACCTTGGCCAAGCCCAACGCCGAGTTGCGCTTCGATGGCCTCGATACCTATGCCGAGGTAAAGCTCAACGGCAAGCCGCTGCTGCGTGCCGACAATGCCCACCGCACTTGGCGCGCCCGCGTCGAAGGCCGCCTGCGGGCGAAGGGCAACGAGCTGCAGATCGTGTTCCGTTCGCCGATCCGCACGCTGCTGCCGGGCGTGCAGGCGATGCCGCACAAGATCGCCGGCAATTATCCTTCGCCCTACGGCGATGAGCCCAAGGACGCGATGGTCGGCAACTTCGCGCGCAAGCCGGCCTACCACTTCGGCTGGGACTGGGGGCCGCGCTACGTCACTGTCGGCGTCTGGCGCGGCGTTGACCTGCAGGCATGGGGCGCGCATCGGTTGACCGACCTGGCCGTGCGCACTGATGCGCTTGATGCAGAAAAGGCGACGCTGGCCGTAGTGCTGCAGGTGGAGCAGGACGCGGTAGCCGGTCCCGTTGCGGTGGACGTTGAGGTGCGTGATCCTGACGGCCGCAGCGTCGCCCGGGTGCAGCGCACGGGCGAGCTGAAGCCCGGCAAGAACAGCGTGGAGGTGCCGGTTGAACTGGCCAAGCCGCGGCGCTGGTGGCCGGTCGGCCATGGTGCGCAGGACCGCTACACCGTAATGGCCTCGCTCGACGGTGGCGCCGACCCCACGTTGAAGCGCGAACAGCGCATTGGCCTGCGCACGGTCGAGCTGCGCCGCGAGCGGGACGACAAGGGAGGGCAGGGCTTCGCCTTTGTCATCAATGGTGTGCCGATCTTCGCCAAGGGCGCGAACGTGATCCCGTTCGACGCCTTCCCTGCGCGCGCTGATGCCGCGCGCCTGCGCCAGGTGCTGGTCGCCGCGCGCGATGCCAACATGAACATGCTGCGCAACTGGGGTGGCGGTTACTACGAAGACGATGCGTTCTTCGATATCGCCGACGAGCTGGGCCTGCTGGTCTGGCAGGACTTCATGTTCGGTGGCGGCATGCAGCCCGGTTACGACCCGGCATTCCGCGCCAGCGTGGTCGCCGAGGCGCGCGACAACGTACGCCGGCTGCGCCACCATCCCAGCATCGTGTTGTGGTGTGGCAACAACGAAGAAGAAACGGCGTGGAAGGATTGGGGCCACGGCCGCGACCTGAAGGCCGCTGATCCGGCGTTCGCAGCGAAGGTCTGGCAGGGCTACGTCGATCTGTTCGGCAACGACCTGCGCCAGGTGGTGAGCGAAGACGGGCTGGGCGTGCCGTACTGGTCCAGCTCGCCCAGCAATGATCTGGACGAGAAGGCCAACGACTCCGCCCGCGGTGACAAGCACTACTGGCAGGTGTGGGGCAATCCAGCGTTGCCGGTGCAGGCCTATCTGCGCGAGACCCCGCGCTTCATGTCCGAGTACGGCCTGCAGGCCTGGCCTGCGGTGGCAACGGTGGACCAGATCGCTACTCGTGCGGAGCAGCGCATCGACAGTCCGGTGATCCGTGCGCACCAGAAATTCATGGCCGGCGAGGGCAATACGCGCCTGCTGCACTACATCGAACTGGGCTACGGCACGCCGAAGGACTTCGAGGACTTCGTCTATCTGAGCCAGGTGATGCAGGCCGATGGCATCGCCCTGGCGGCGCTGCATCATCGCGCTTCGCGACCGTACACGATGGGCTCGCTTTACTGGCAGCTCAACGACGTCTGGCCGGGTGCCTCGTGGTCGAGCGTGGACTACTTCGGCCGCTGGAAGGCGCTGCACTTTGCCGCGCGCCGCTTCTTCGCGCCGGTCACCGTGGCCGCGCTGCGCGATGAGGGCAGGACGCGCGTGCGCCTGATCAACGACCAGGCCGCGCCGTTGGATGCACGGTGGCGCCTGCGGGTGATGGACGTGGAAGGCAAGGTGCTGCGTCGGCGCGAGCAGGCAGTGACGCTGGTCGCTGCCGGGGTGACCGGTATCGGCAATTACGTGGATGCCGAACTGCTGGCCGGCGCCGATCCGGCGCGGACAGTGGCGGTGTTCGAGCTGCTGCAGGACGGCAGGGTGACGGCGCGGCAGGTCGTCGGATTCGTCGAAGCCAAGGACCAGGTGCTGCCACGGCAGCAGCTGACATCAACGTTGGCGATCGACGGTGACCACTACCGCCTGCGGTTGCAGAGCGCAGCACTGGTGCGCGCGGCCTGGATCGATTTCGGCGCGCTGGACGTGCAGGTGGAAGACAACCTGCTGGACCTGCTGCCGGGCGAAACCCGCGACATCGCCGTGCGTGGCCCGGTAGACCTGGCTGCGCTGCGTGAGGCGTTGAAGGTGCGAACCCTCAACGATCGTTGAGGGGCACGCTTTGGTAGGTGCCAACCTTGGTTGGCACACCAGAAGCATGCCAACCAAGGTTGGCATCTACCAGTTTTTGCTTACAGCTGGATCTGCTGGAAGTTCTCGATGCGGTCATGGCCGTTGGCGGCTGCACCAATGCGCGGCATCGGGTAGTCGTCCAAGCGATCGATCAGGCGTGTCTGCAGGCCGGCTTCGCGGGCGGCGTCCAGTTCCTCGACCACATCGGACAGGAACAGGATCTCGCCAGCGGGAACGCCGATGGCCTGCGCGATATGGAGATAGCTGTCGGCCTCGCGCTTGCCACCGACTTCGGTATCGAACCAGCCCGACACCAGCGGACTGAGGTCACCGGCATCGCTGAAGCCGAAGAACAGCTTCTGCGCCGGCACCGAGCCGGAGGAGTACACATACAGCGGCAGGCCGGAGGCGTGCCAGCCCTTCAGCACCGGCGCCACTTCCGGGTAGAAGTGCGCGGTGTAGTCGCCACGACGGTAGCCCGCGTCCCAGATCAGCCCCTGCAGGGCCTTCAGTGCGGTGTGCTTGCGGTCCTGGTCGATCCAGCCCTGCAGCGTCTCGGCCACCAGGCTGTCCTGGCAGGCGCCGCCGATCTCGCTGGCGACGGCGTCCAGCCAGCGACGCACCTCCGGCTGCTGGCCATGTTCGGCGACGAAGCCGGGCAGCGCCTGGCGGGCGTAGGGGAACAGCACGTTCTTGACGAACGAGATGCTGCTGGTGGTGCCTTCGATGTCGGTCAGGATGACGCGGGGCTGCATTGATCAGGACGCCTGGGTCGGAATGTAACGGGGGAATTTCTGCGCGATGTCGGTGCCGGTGAAGTGACCGACCCAGCCATCCGGCTCGGTGAAGAAGCGGATCGCCACGAAGCTGGGCTCATCGCCCATGTCGAACCAGTGGGTGGTGCCGTCGGGCACGGCGATCAGGTCATCCTTCACGCATTCGATCTCATAGACCTTGTCGCCCACGTGCAGGGTGAACAGGCCGGAGCCAGCAACGAAGAAGCGCACTTCGTCTTCCTTGTGGAAGTGTTCGTCGAGGAACTTCTTCCTCAGCTCGGCGCGGTTCGGGTTGTCGGGGGCGATCGAGGCCACGTCCACGCTCTTGAAGCCGCGTTCGGCGACCAGGCGGTCGATGTCGGCGCGGTAGGCAGCAAACACCTCGTCCTGGCTTGCGCCCGGGGCGACCGGCGCGGTGGCCTGCCAGCGTTCAAAGGTGACGCCGATCTTCTGCAGTTCGGCAGCGATGACCGCGCCGTCCTGGGTGTCCAGCAGCGGCGATTCGGGGCGGGTGTCGTCGTAGATGCGCAGTCGGCTCATGGCGGCAGCTTGAACGTCTCGGGGGGAGGACAGGGTAGCAGGGTGGCAACGACGGCCAGATTCCAGAATGGCATCTGGCCTTACCGGAAACGTCAGCGGCGCAGCTTGCGCAGCTCCAGTTCGCAATGCAGCAGGAACTCGAACGCTTCCATGTGCCGGCGCGCTTCGGCCATGTCGCGGCCCCACGCATACAGGCCATGGCCGTCGATCAGGTAGCCCCACAGGGTCTGGGTGTCGAGCAACGCGTCAACCTGGGCCGACAGCACGTCCATGTCCTGGGTGTTGGCGAACACCGGGATGTCGATGGCCATCTCGTGGGTGCTGTTGCCGGCGAAGGCCTTCAGCAGTTCGTAGCCTTCCACCCGGATGTGGCCCTGCGGCGCATACAGGCGCGAGGCGATGGTCTGCACCGGCGAATGGGTATGCAGGACGCAGCCGATCTCCGGGAAACGGCGATACAGCTGGGTATGCAGCAGGGTTTCGGCGGAGGGGCGCAGCGGGCGGCCGACGGCCTTGCCATCGAAGTCCACCACCATGATGTCGTCTTCGATCAGCCGGCCCTTGTCCTTGCCGGACACGGTGATCGCGGCGTGGCGGTCATCCAGGCGGTGGGAGAAGTTGCTGCTGGTGGCCGGGGTCCAGCCGGCCTGGGCCAGTTCGCGGACGTTGTCGATCAGCAGCTGGGCCAGTTCGCTCAGGCGCGCGGTGTCGTAGGGGAAGGTGGGGGCGTTCATGGGGGCGATTTTACTGGATTCGGCCAACGGCTGAGCCCCTCGTGGCTGGTCGAGTAGAGCGGTTCATGGGGTGGGCGGGGCAGGTGGGCCGTGCAGGGGACGCTGCAAGTACGTCCCTGTAAGCTCGATGGCGCCATCCATGGCGCCAACGGCCCTGCACGGCCCACCCGCCCCACCCC
>NZ_JBHZOP010000116.1:0-12187 GCF_042787595.1 Stenotrophomonas sp. YIM B13575
CTCCGGCCGTTGCCGTTGCTGTTGCCTCTGCGGGTGCTGGGCGCAGCCCTGCCGAACCCCTACCGCCCCAGCACGCGGGCGATCGCTTCCACCAGCAGCTCACCGGTCACCGGCTTGCGCAGGAAACCACCGATGCCAGCCGCTTCCACCTGCTGCTGCAGATCCGGGTCGGTGCGCGCGGTCACCGCCAGCAGCGGCAGCGTGTAACCCTGGTTGCGCAGATGCTGGGCCAGTTCGAAACCGCTCAGGCCCGGCAGATCCAGATCGAGCAGGCCAACGTCGAAATCGCCTGCGCTGATTTCACGCAGTGCGGCCAGCGCGTGGGCAGCGTGGACCACCTCATGGCCGCGGCTGGTGAGCAGGCCACACACCACATCGGCCACGGTCGCGTCGTCCTCCACCAGCAACACACGCAGCGAAGGCATATTGTCCACAGCGGCGGCAGCATCGCTATCGGCACCTCCGTCGCTGGCCGCCCCCTGCTGCAGCGGCAATGGCAGGCTGACACCGAAGCAGGTACCGCTACCGAGCTGGCTTTCCACGCGGATCCGGCCCTGCATGGCCAGGGCCAGCTCGCGGCAGATCGCCAGGCCCAGGCCGCTGCCGCCGTACTGCGCGGCCGTGCGCGCGCCGTCAGCCTGCTCGAAGCGCCGGAACAACCGTTGCTGTTGCTCCTGGCTGATGCCCGGTCCGGTATCGCGCACTTCAAAATGCAACCCGCGCGGCCCTTCCTCGCAGCGCGCGTGCAGCGTGATGCTGCCGCGGCTGGTGAACTTGACCGCGTTGGACAGCAGGTTGAGCAGGATCTGCCGCACCCGCATCGCATCGCCGGTCGCCTGCAGCCCTGCGGGCAACTGGTTGTCGAGGATGAACCGCAGGCCCTTCTGCGCAGCCAGCGGCCCCATCAGCGCGGCCAGATCCTGCAGCAGGCGATTGAGACCGAACGCGTTGGACTGCAGTTCCAGGCGCCCCGACTCGATCCGCGCCAGATCCAGCGCATCGTTGACCAGATGCAGCAGGTGCTCACCCGCATGCCGGATCGACTGGGTGTAGCCGCGCTGCTGCGGATCCAGCGGCGAGGCCAGCAACAGTTCACTCATGCCCAGCACGCCGGTCATCGGCGTGCGGATCTCATGGCCGAGATTGGCGAGGAAGCGCGTCTTGGCCGCCGACGCGTGCTCGGCCAGATCCTGCTTGTGCAGGGCGAGCTGGTAGGCGTGCTGGCGCTGCAGCCGGCGCCGGTACAACCAGGCGAACCAGCTGGTCAGCAGCAGTGCGATCGAGGCCAGCACCAGCAACCCGGACAGGCTGCGCCACCACGGCGGCTGCACGTGGAACTCCAGGGTCTGCACCCGCGACCAGACGTGGTCGGCCGAGCGCGCCTGCACTTCCAGCCGGTAGGCACCGGGTGGCAGGCGCGAGAACAGGCGCTCGCCTGCCGGCCCCACCTCGACCCAGTCCGGGTCGTAGCCGGCCAACCGGTAGCGGTAGGTGTTGGAGGCCGAATCGGCGAAGGACAACAGGCGCGCGACGATACGCAGGTCGCGGTCGCCATCGGCGATCTGCAGCGGCGTGTCATGGGTCAGGTCCAGCAGCTGCTCATTGCGGCGCACCTCCACCCGCTCGATCACCAGCGGCGCACGCCGGGTGGACGGTCGCACCTGCTCGGGATCGAACACCACCACGCCGGCGGGGGTACCCGCCACCATGCGCCCCGCGGCGGTTGCGATCAGGGTGTGTTCGCGGAATTCCTGGCTGGGCAGCCCATCGTGTACGCCGTACAGACGCACGCTTTCACCATCGGCACTGACCCGCACCAGGCCACGGGCACTGGTGGCCCACGCCACGCCCTGCGCGTCGACCACCAGACCGGTGGCGGAAATCGCCGGATAGCCCTGCTCCGCGCCCACCACCGCCTGCCGTTCCAACCTGCCTTGGCTCCAGAGATACCGCGACAGGCGGCCATCCTCGGACAACCAGACCTGCCCGTCCTTGCCGACATGCAGGGCATAGACCGCCGTGGCCGGCGCGCCCGGCACCGGCTGGAAGCGCTGCGCATCCGGTTGCCATTGCAGCAGGCCGCGGCTGCTGGCCAGCCAGATCCGGTCCTGCGGTCCGCATTCCACGTCCAGATTGAGCTGACCCGCCTGCAGACCGTCCTGGCCGTTTTCCAGCTGCCGGCGCACGTGCCCGTCCAGGTCGCGCTGCTGCAGGCCCGCCGACAGCATCAACCACAGGCTGTCGCCATCGCAGGTCATCATCGCCTCGATGTTGCCTTCCATGGTCGCATCCGCACCGGAGTCCCGCCCCCAGCGCCGCAGCTCGCCACGACGCGGGTCGTAGCGCATCAAGGCGTCGGTCGAGCCCACCCACACCCGTCCCTGCCGGTCTTCGCGCACCGACGTCAGCCAATGCATGCCGTTGACGAAGGTGCGGTGCTGCTCGATCACGCCCGTGCGTGGATTGAAACGGTCCAGCGCGCCATGGCTGCCGACGGTCCACACGCCACCATTGCTGGAGGGGCTGGTACCCAGCACATAGGAATTGCGCAGCGAGGACGGATCATCCTCCAGCCGCGAGAACACCGAGAACTGCCACCAGCGCGGCAGCAGATGCCACAGGCCGGCATTGGTGCTGGCCAGCCAGATGCCGCCTTCGCGATCCTCATAGGCGCCGGTCCAGTTTGGCCGCACCAGGCCACGGGCGATGGCGCTGTACAGCGGCACTGTCTGGTAACGGCCATCGATGCCCCGGCCCAGGCCGCTGCGGGTATCCAGCCAGTGCCCGCCCTGCTCGTCGCGCAGCATCATGCCCAGTACCTGGTCACCGGCCGGCAATGTCCAGGGCACGGATTCGAAACGGCCATCCGGGCGGCGCACGGTGGCCCCGGCCAGCGTGCTGATCCAGAGGCTGCCGTCGGGCTCGGCGGTCAGACCATTGATCAGCAGGCTGGGCACCAGGTCGCCGCCGATGCGTTCGAAATCGGTGCCGGTCCAGCGCGCCACGCCATGCTTGGTGCCGACCCACAGGCTGCCGTCGGCAAGCGTGGCCAGGTACGGTACCGATGCAGCTGGCAGACTGCGCGGGTTGTTGGCTTCGGGCAGGAACCGCTGCAGACGGTCATTGCTGTCCAGCCGGTACAGGCCGCCCTCGTGGGTGCCGAACCAGATCGCGCCATCCGGCGTCGCAGCCAGGCTCCAGACCGTGTTGCTGCCCATCAGCGGCTGGCTGCTGCGGTCGTAGAAGCGCAGCTGCCGGCGGTCGGCCGACATCCGCACCAGGCCGGCATTTTCAGTGCCGATCCACAGCTCGTTGCGGGCATCGACCAGTACGCTCCAGATGCGGTTGTCGCGCAGGCCATCCTCGGAACGCCAGATGCGGTAGTTGCGCCCGTCGTAGCGGGCCAGGCCATCGTTGGTGGCAATCCACAGGTAGCCGTAGCGGTCTTCGGCCATGCGGTTGACGGTGTTGGATGGCAACCCATCGAACACGGTGACCTGCCGCGGCGAAGGTGGCACCGGCTGCGCGGCAGCGGGCACCAGGCAGCACAGCAGCAGCATCAGCAGCGTCACTGCCCGCAGATACACCACCGATGGCCTCCTCACGCTGCTGTTGATGATGCCCACGCCGTGGGCGTCGGCATGGTAAACCGAAAGTTGCGCGATTCACGCCGCAGGATGCCGTACTCAGCTGATGATCTGGCGTTTACTGCGCGCTTGGGCAATCGCCGCCACCAGCAGATCGCCGGTAACCGGCTTGCGCAGGAAACCATCGAATCCGGCCGCGAGCACCTGCGTCTCGGCGTAGGCATCCGAGCGCGCGGTAACGGCCACCAACGGCAGCTCGTAGCCCATCGCGCGCAGCTGGCGGGCGATGGCGGTGCCGTCGAGTGCAGGCAGGTCGAGGTCAAGCAGGCCGACATCGAAGCCCTCGGTGGAAATCTCCGACAGCGCGCCCAGGCCATGCAGCACATGCACCACCTCATGGCCACGGCTGCGCAGCAGGCCGGCAATGACCTCGGCAACGGTTGCATCATCCTCGACCAGCAGGATGCGCAAGGCAGGCAGCGTCGGCAACGTTGCCTCGCCATCGCGGGAGGCCTGCTGCCGGCTCCAGGGCAACGGCAGCCGCACGGCGAAACGTGCGCCACGCCCCGGCTGGCTGTCGACATCGATGCGCCCCCCCATTGCCACCGCCAGTTCCTGGCAGATCGCCAGGCCCAGCCCGCTGCCGCCATAGCGCGACGCGGTCCGCGGGCCATCGGCCTGTTCGAAGCGGTGGAACAGGCGCTGCTGCTGCTCGGCGTTGATGCCCGGCCCGCTGTCGCTGACCTCGAAGGTCACCACGCCGCCGTTCTCGTCCAGGCGCGCCGCCAGTCCGACATGGCCGCGCTCGGTGAATTTGATCGCATTGCCCAGCAGGTTCAGCAGGATCTGACGGACGCGCATCTCATCGCCACTGATGCAGATCGGGCCTGGCAGGTCCCCCTCACGCCGGAACGCCAGCCTGCGCTGCTGCGCCATCGGCTGCATCAGCGCCTGCACCTGGTCCAGCAATCCGCCAAGGTCGAACGGCCGGATGTCCAGTTCCAGTCGGCCAGCCTCGATCCGTGCCAGGTCCAGCGCATCGTTGACCAGGCGCAGCAGATGGCTGCCGGCCTGCTGGATCGAGCCGGCATAGCTGCGCTGCACCGGGTCCAGTTCGGTGGCCAGCAGCAGTTCGCTCATGCCCAGGACGCCGGTCATCGGCGTGCGCACCTCGTGGCCCAGGGTCGCCAGGAAGCGGCTCTTGGCCTGCGATGCCTGCTCGGCGATCTGCTGCTTGTGCACCGTCAACTGCCACTGCTGGCGCCGCCGCAGCCGCCTGCGGATCAACCACAGCAGTGCCAGCAGCAACAGCGAGCCCAGCATCACATAGCCGAAGATCGCCATGCTGCTGCGCCACCAGGGTGGCAACACCTTGATGTGCAGCTGCTGCGAGGGCGTCCACGGGCCACTGGCCGATGCGGCCTGTACCTCGATCGCATAGGCCCCGGGCGGCAGCCGCGACAGCGTACGTTGGCCATCCCCGCCCTGTTCCACCCAGTTCTGGTCGTATCCCTCCACACGGAACCGGTAGCGGTTGCCCTGCGGGTTGGCGTAGGACAGCAGCCGCGCATCGATCTGCAGGTCACGGTCATCGGGCCCCAGCAACAGCAGGCCGGAGGTTGGCAGGGGCTGCCAGCCGCGCGCATCGTCGCGACGCACGCGCACCTGCGCGATCACCAGCTGCGACGGCGGCAGGTCGACATCCGCAGCGTTCGGATCGAAACCCACCATGCCGGTCTGGGTAACGGCCAGCACCCGGCCATCGGCATCGATTGCCGGCGGGCGTCCGGTGAACTCGGCATCGAGCAGGCCGTCGCGCTCATTGAAGATCTGCAGGCGACGCTGTTTCGGATCCCAGCGCAGCAGGCCTCGCGGTGTCGTCGCCCACAGCTGTCCGTTCGCGGCCAGGGCCAGCCCTCCCATGCTGACCGGCGGCACGCCGGCGCCGGCATCGACGCGCTGGATCAGGCGCAGGCTGAGGCCATCCCACTGGTAGCGTTCGAACGCCCCTTGGCGCGCGATCCACATCTGCCGGGGATCGATCCACACCAGATCGTAGATCGGGCCCCGGGAAACGCCTGGCACCGCTTCAAAGCGGTCCCCCTGCTCGCGCAGGATCCCCGTTTCCCCCATCACCCAGGCCCGCCCCGTGGCATCGAAGCGGATCTGTTCGACCGGTGCATCGGTATCACCACGCAGCATGGCGCCATCGAAACTGCGCAACAGGCGACCCTCGGCACTGCGCTGCTGCAGGCCCAGATTCATCACCGACACCCAGACCGTGCCATCAGGCGCCTGCCGCATCAGATCGATCCGCTGTCGCAGGTCGGAGCCGCCGCCAATGCGCCAGTCGCGCAGCGCGCGGGTGGCCGGGTCATAGACGCTGATGCGTCCGGCGCGGCCCAGCCACAGCCGCCCATCGGGACGTGGCAGCACCGACCACACCGCGCCGCCGCCCAGCTCGCGGTCGCTGGCCAGCAGGCTCAACGTCCCCTGTGCATCGATCTGGTAGACACCGTGCGCAGAACCAACGTAGTAGCTGCGACCATCGCTGGCGGCACTCAGCAGGTACTGGCTGTCCAGCGGCTTGCCATCGAACTGGTACCAGGTCGAAAAACGCCGCCAGTCTGGCGGAAGGTAGGCCAGGCCCTGGGTCAACAGCGCGACCCATAGCCCTCCCTCATGATCCTGCAGCAGGTCGAGCACGCCGCTATGGCCGGTCAGGAAGCCACTGCCACGGTCGCCCTCCAGTTTGCGCAGCACCTGGCCGTCACCGCGCAGCAGGCCATCGGAGGTGCCCGCCCAGTAGCCTCCGCGGCTGTCGGGCAGTACCAGTGCCGAGCGCAGGCCGGCGCTGTCGGCCCAGGCCGGTCGCGTTACCCGATCCTGCGCATCGATGCGGTACAGGCCGTCGTTCTGTGTGCCGACCCAGATTGCCCCATCGGCATCGCGGCTCAGCCGCAGCACGCTGACCGCCGCCAGTTCGCGCGGCGCCACGGCTTCGAAGGCCTGGCCGTTCCAGCGCGCCACGCCGGTTTCGGTTCCCACCCACAGCCGTCCCTGCGCATCGACCAGACTGCTGAAGACGGTGTTGCTGGGCAGTCCGCCGGGCTGCGCCGGATCATGCTGGAAATGTCGCAAAGAGCCGTCTTCGCCGAAACGGCAGACCCCATGGCTGCTGCTGCCGATCCACAGCGCGTGCTCGGCGTAGGCCAAGGTCCAGAACTGCCCCTGGCAGCCTTCGGTGACGGAATCGAAGGTCTTGAAGCGCTCGCGGTCGGCATCCAGGCGGGCCAGCCCCTTGCCGTTGATGCCGACCCATATCCGGTCGAGCGGGTCGACCAGCAGGGTTTCGATCTCGTTGCCGGGCAGCGAATCCGGTTGTGCCGGGTCGTGCTGCCACACCCGCAGTTCACCGCCGTCATAGCGAGCCAGGCCGCCATCGGTAGCGGCCCACACACGGCCCTGACGGTCTTCGGCCAGCGCGACCACCATGCGCGAGGGCAACCCCTCGGCGGCACCGAAACGGCGCAGGCGCGGTGTTTCCCCGGCCATGTCCAAGGTCGCGCCTGCAGCGCAAAGCGCCAACAGCACCAGACCTGCTCCTGCAATGCCTTGGCACCACCGGCGCCAGCCGCTCGTCATCCTGAACCCCCTGTCCTGTGCCGATTGTCACACAGGGCTGCAGCCATCGCTGCAACAGCCTGTTTCCGGCCACATCGGCACCACGAACTGTTGCAGCCGTGCACACAGCGTTGCGCAAGGGCTATGGGTATGATCAAGCGGTCTTTTTCCCTGAGCCCACCGCCGATGCGCCTCCGCCTGGCCCTGTTGCCGATGCTGCTTGCCGTCGCCCCCGCCTGGGCGGGCAACGATGCCTACCGCATCGATCCGGTGCACACCCGGGTGCTGTTCGCGATCGACCATGCCGGGTACTCGCAGGCGCTGGGTACGATCTCCGGAAGCCAGGGCCAGCTGCAGTTCGATAGCGACAACTGGCGGGATGCAACGCTGGACGTCGAGATTCCGGTAGCACGACTGGACCTGGGTGATGCCAAGTGGAACCAGGCCACGCTGGCGCGCAGCCTGCTCGATGGCGAACGCTTTCCCACCGCCCGCTTCGTCTCCCACCATGTCGAACCGATCGACGCGAAACGTGCCCACGTGACCGGGACATTGACCCTGCGCGGGGTCAGCCAGGAGGTCACGCTGGAGGTGACCTTGAACCAGGTCAAACGCTATCCGCTGCCGCCGTTCCGGCGTACTGCAGGATTCTCCGCCACCACGACACTGAGCCGCCGCGCCTTCGGCATCACCGCCTGGCCGGGCGTGATCGGTGATGCGGTGCAGGTGCGGATCGAGACTGAAGCCACGCTCGACCGCAGCGATTCTGCGGGAACTCCCGCGCCCCATCCCCACTCCGACAGCCAGACGGCCACCAAGGACCCTTCATGACCGCCAAGAACACCCCCGCCGCCTGGGGGAGTGTCAGCCAGACCCTGCACTGGCTGATCGCATTGCTGATTCTCGCCCTGGGCATCGTCGGCCTGACCATGGGCGAACTGCCGAAGACGCCCAAGTATTTCTGGGTCTATACCGCGCACAAGTCGATCGGCATCACCGTGCTGGCACTGGTGGTGCTGCGCCTGGGCTGGCGCCTGTATGCGGGCGCCCCCAAGCCGGTACCCGGCGTGCCGGGCTGGCAGGAGCGCATCGCCAGCGCCACCCATGTGCTGCTGTATGTGCTGATGTTCGCCATCCCGTTGTCGGGCTGGCTGTACGACTCGGCCAGCGGCCTGCGCCCGTTCCGCTGGTTCGGCCTGGTCGAGGTGCCCAAGCTGAGCGGACCGGACCCGCAGGTCGTGGCGGTTTCCCACGCGCTGCACGAATACGGCTTCTGGCTGTTGATCGCGGTGGTACTGGCCCATGCCGGTGCTGCCTTCTACCACCACCTGTTCCAGCGCGATGCCACCCTGTCCCGGATGTTGCCGCGTGGCTGGCTCGCCTCTCCCCAGAAGGATTGACCGATGAACCTGAAACTGACCACCCCGGCCGCCGTGGCCGCCGCTCTTGCCGGCATGCTGGCCACCGCACCGGTGCTCGCCGCCGATTACGCCCAGGCCCCAGGTGCCGGTTCGTTCCTGGCCTTTGCCACCAAGTACGACGGTGAAGTGTTCACCGGCAGCTTCCCGGGCTTCGCCACCAAGCTCAGCTTCGACCCCGCCAACCCGGCTGCCGGTTCGCTGGACGTGGTGATTCCGCTGGCCGGCGCCAAGAGCGGCAACAGCGATCGCGACTCCACCCTGCAGGGCGCGGACTTCTTCAACGTCGGCAAGTTCGCTACTGCACGCTACACCGCCAAGGGCTTCCGCGCGCTTGGCAACGACCAGTTCGCCGCCGATGGCACGCTGGAACTGCGTGGCGTCAGCAAGCCGGTCACCTTCACCTTCACCTGGAAGCCCGGCGCACAGCCGGTGCTGACCGGCAAGGCCACGGTCAAGCGCCTGGACTTCGGTGTCGGCGGTGGCGACTGGGCCGATACCAAGACCATCCCGGACGAAACCGCGATCAGCACGATCGTGAAGTTCGACGCGAAATAAGACGCCCTGTCGTCCGCGGTAGCGCCGGGCCATGCCCGGCGGCTTCCCCGATGGCCGCGCTTCGCGCTCGCCGGGCATGGCCCGGCGCTACCTGCCGGCGGCCAACCAGGCCTGCACCGCAGCCGCATCGAACGGCCAGTCCAGCTCCCGCCCGCCGGTCTCATCACGCAGCACCGGCAGCCGCGCCCCATAACGCGCCTCCAGCGCCGGCTGGTCATCGAGGAACACCGATTCGAACTCGGGCGCCCGCGCCTTGGCCAGTTCGGCCAGGGCCATGTCACACAGATGGCAGTCGTCACGCTGGAACAGGGTCAACACCGGGGTTTGCTCCCTTGGCGGAAATGCTGCGCCGCAGTCATGGAAGTGCGGCGTGAACCGCTAGAATAGCGGTCTCTCCCGGTACCCGCAGTACGGCAACCATGGCTGTCAGCACGTTCGACGTTTTCAAGATCGGCATTGGCCCGAGCTCCTCGCACACCGTCGGGCCGATGAGGGCCGCCGAGCGCTTCATCCATCGCTGGCTGCTCGACCCGGGCAAGCTGGGGGAGGTCGCGCGCATCCGTGCCGATGTGTACGGCTCGCTGGCGCTGACCGGTCGCGGCCACGGCACCGACAAGGCGATCCTGCTGGGCCTGGAAGGGCAGCGTCCGAACCTGATCGACCCGGACATCATCCCGTCCACGCTGGAGCGCATCCGCAGCAGCAAGCGCATCGTGCTGATGGGCCAGCACGAGATCGCCTTCGACGAAAAGCGCGACCTCGGCCTGAACAAGCGGCAGAAGCTGCCCTATCACACCAATGGCATGCGCTTCACCGCGTACAACGCCGATGACGAAGTGCTGGCCACCCGCGATTACTACTCGGTCGGCGGTGGCTTCGTGGTCAACCAGGACGATGCGGCCGATGACCGCATCGTGCCGGACGAAACGCCGTTGCCCTACCCGTTCAAGAGCGGCGACGAGCTGTTGGCGCAGACCGCACGCAGTGGCCTGAGCATCGCCCAGTTGATGTTCGAGAACGAGAAGTGCTGGCGCAGCGAAGACGAGATCCGCGACAACCTGCGCGAGATCTGGAGCGCGATGCAGGCCTGCGTGGCGCGTGGCATCCGTGAGGAAGGCGTGCTGCCGGGTGGCCTGAAAGTGGGCCGCCGCGCACCGGCGCTGTACCGCGAACTGTCGTCGAAGCCGGAAGCGGCGATGCGCGACCCGCTGACCACGCTGGACTGGGTCAACCTGTACGCGCTGGCCGTGAATGAAGAAAACGCCGCCGGCGGGCGCGTGGTCACTGCGCCCACCAATGGCGCGGCAGGCGTACTGCCGGCCGTGCTGCACTACTTCGACCGCTTCTGCCCCGGCGCGAACGAACAGCGCGTGTTCGACTTCCTGCTGACCTCGGCGGCGATCGGCATCCTGTACAAGGAAAACGCCTCGATCTCCGGCGCCGAAGTGGGCTGCCAGGGTGAGGTCGGCGTGGCCTGTTCGATGGCCGCCGGTGGCCTGGTCGCCGCGCTGGGTGGCAACCCGAGCCAGATCGAGAACGCGGCGGAAATCGGCATGGAGCACAACCTCGGCCTGACCTGTGACCCGATCGGCGGCCTGGTGCAGATTCCGTGCATCGAGCGCAACGCGATGGGCGCGGTGAAGGCGATCAACGCCTCGCGCATGGCCATGCGCGGCGACGGCAAGCACAAGGTGTCGCTGGACAAGGTCATCAAGACCATGCGCGATACCGGCCGCGACATGCAGGACAAGTACAAGGAAACCAGCCGCGGCGGGCTGGCGGTGAACGTCATCGAGTGCTGAGTTGTAGAGCCGAGCCCATGCTCGGCTGATGAGGGAGCCGAGCATGGGCTCGGCTCTACAGCGGACGGCGTCGTCACCGCTTTGCGGT
The DNA here is from genome assembly GCF_042787595.1 of Stenotrophomonas sp. YIM B13575. NCBI lineage: Bacteria > Pseudomonadati > Pseudomonadota > Gammaproteobacteria > Lysobacterales > Lysobacteraceae > Stenotrophomonas > Stenotrophomonas sp. YIM B13575. The sequence continues at coordinate 11,078 of NZ_JBHZOP010000116.1, forward strand.
TAGGCTCGAGGCTCCCCTGCTCCGGAATGTCCCATGCGCGCGATCGCTGCAGCCCTGCTTGCCTGCCTTCCGTTGTCCGCTCTCGCTGCGCCAACCTATGGGCCGCGGCTGGAGGGATTCGATTACGGCTATCCAGTGAAGACCTTTGCGCTGGAATCGCAGCGCCAGCCGTTGGAGATGGCCTATCTGGATGTCGCGCCGAAGAAGTCGCCGATCGGCGTGGTGGTGCTGCTGCATGGCAAGAACTTCTGCGCAGCGACCTGGAGGGAGACGATCAAGCCGCTGGTGGCTGCAGGCTACCGGGTGATCGCGCCGGACCAGGTGGGGTTCTGCAAATCCAGCAAGCCCGAGCGCTACCAGTATTCGTTCGGGCAGCTGGCCGACAATACCCATGCGCTGCTGCAGCAGCTGCAGCTGGGTGACGTGCCGGTGCATGTGGTCGGTCATTCGATGGGCGGCATGCTGGCCATCCGCTATGCGCTGATGTATCCGCAACAGCTGCGCAGTCTGTCGCTGATCAATCCGATCGGGCTGGAAGACTGGAAGGCGCTGGGCGTGCCCTGGCGCAGCGTGGACGCGTGGTATGCCGGCGAAATGAACATCAGCTATGACAGCATCCGCCGCTACCAGCTGGACGTGTACTACGACGGCAAGTGGAAGCCGGCGTACGAACCGTGGGCACGCATGCAGTCGGGCATGTACGAGGGCCCGGGCAAGCAGCAGGTGGCCTGGAGCCAGGCGTTGACCTCGGACATGGTGTTCAACCAACCCGTCGTCCATGAACTGAAGAATCTGCAGGTACCGACCACGTTGTTCATTGGTCAGAAGGACCGCACGGCGATCGGCCGTGACCAGGCATCGCCCGAACTGAAGGCGACGCTGGGCAACTACCCGGCACTGGGCAAAGCGGCAGCGGCGGTGATACCCGGCTCGACCCTGGTCGAGTTCGCGGCGCTGGGCCATTCGCCGCAGGTGCAGGATCCGAAGCAGTTCAATGCGGCGCTGTTGAAGGCACTCAAAGTGCGTTGACGTTCCATGACCGCCGGGCATGGCCCGGCGCTACCAGGATCGGTGTCGGTGGCGCCGGGCCATGCCCGGCGAGCGCAGCGG